>CALFVE010000332.1 GCA_937928475.1 uncultured bacterium
GGCCGCGCAGAGCTTCCGCAGGTAGGGCGACGAAGGCAACACCCCCGGCGAAGGAATTCATGTGGCCGCTCATACTATCCCACCGCCTGCTGCGGAACCTTGTCTACTAGACCGCTGTCCTATCCACCGGAGAGCACAGAGCGCGGCTTTCGAGAAAAGAGAGGACACTACCAGATGAGCAATCGATTGGGTCTAGCGCTGATTGTCGTGAGCGCGCTGCTGGCAGGGCCGGCTTGCCAGCGCAGCGTGGGGCAGGTGGGGGATAACCAGGAGGAGATCGTCTGTCCGACGGTCACCGTCGCTGCCGATTCCCCTTTGTTGCAGGGCCTGCTTGATGACCTGCAACTGCTGGCGCTCCTCAACCGCCTGCAACTATCTGCAGAGCAGATCAACCGCCTGCTGCCGATGGTCGAGCAGTTGAGGCAGGTGCGGAGCGCCGCCGAAGCCGAGGTCGCCAAGATCCAGGAGGCCCTGGTCAAGGCGCTGACCGAAAAGCGGCAGTTGCTGCTCGAGGACAAGCCGGTTCCCCAGGAACTGGAGGGACGGCTGGCCCGGCTGCGCTTCCAACTCCAGCAGGCGCAGGAGCAGGGGGTCGAGCGCTTGGCGGAAGCGGCCCGAAGCCTGCGTCCACTCTTCACGGCGCCGCAGTTGGAGATCGTCACCGGCCGCTATGAAGCGCGCCTGCAAGCGCGTGAACTCCTGGACTGGCTACGGGGGCTGTCAGACAGCGACTTCACCGAGGAATCGGCTGCCAACGCCGAAGGCCTCGCTGATCCCGACAAGGGCTTTAGCCAGGAGACGCTGGTCAGGCTGTTTGCCGATGTCCGCAAGATGTCGGCGGCCGACTACGAAAAACAGCAAGGCGAACTGACCCAGAGGCTCGCCCCGCTGTACAGTCCCGGGGAAGAGGACGAAAACCGGCAGATCGCCGGGGCCTTCACGCACCCCCACATGGCCGATCTGCTTCGCGAGAAACTGCGCGTCCTCGGCAATCCCGCGGGCTAGGGAAGTCCCTGATGAAACTGGCCTTCACGACGCTGGGGTGTCCCGACTGGGACCTGCCGACCATCGTCCGGCGGGCGCGGGAGTACGGCTACGACGGGGTGGACTTCCGCGGCTACGGGCAGACCATCCCCGTCTACACGCTGCCGGAGTTCACCACCCGCTGCGAGGATACGGTGACGCTGTTCCGGGAGAGCGGCTTGGAGGTCCCCTGCTTTTCGACTTCGGCGCTGGTGGCCGCAAACCCGGGCGCAGCCCTAGCGGAGATCGCCGCCTACGCGCCGCTTTGCCAGCGCTTCGGAGCCAAGTTCCTGCGGGTGTTCGGGGGCGGCGAATTCGCCGAAACCGAGCGTGCGCAGTACCTAGAGAGAGCCGTGAGTACCTTGCGCCAAGCTCTGCCCATCGCCGAAGCCTGGGATGTGACCCTACTTTTTGAGACGCACGATGCCTGGATGGACTCTCGGCACACGCGGCGCATCATGGAGAGCGTGGACTCCCCGCGCGTGGGCGTCTTGTGGGACGTGCACCATCCCTACCGCTACGCAGGGGAGAGCCCCGCGGAGACCTGGCAGCGACTTGGCCCGTGGATCAGGAACACCCACTGGAAGGATTCTTGCCTCCGTCCGGGCACGGAACGCGGCTACGAGTTGTGTTTGCTCGGTGAAGGAGATCTGCCGCTGGCCGAGATCATGCACACGCTACAGGCCGGCGGGTACGACGGCTATCTCACCCTGGAATGGGAGAAACGCTGGGTGCCGGAGTTGGCCGAGCCGGAGGTGGCCTTCCCGCACTTCGTGGCTTACATGCAGCAGCTGCTGGGAACCTGAAAGTGGCTCCCCTGCGAGCGCGAGGCGTCGGATAGAGGGCAATGCGCATCGGCATCTTCACCAACACATACCGCCCCTCGCTCAACGGGGTCGCCAAGTGCGTTGAGTACTACGAACGCGGTCTGATCGAGCGCGGCCACGAAGTGGTCATCTTCGCCCCGGCCCCGGACGGCTACGATACCGGCAACGACCCCGACTATGTCTATCGCTTCCCCGCTCTGCCCACCCCGCTTGATATGGACTACTCGATCGCCGCGCCCTTCTCGCGGCCGGTGGTCAAGGCCCTGCGGCGTCTGGACTTCGACATTATCCACACCCAACATCCCATCTGGGTGGGCGCCTGGGGAGCATGGTATGCCCGCTGGGTGGGGGTACCCCTGGTCACCACCGTGCATACCGAGTATCGCCTCTTTGCTTACCTCCTGCCCCTGCCCGAGCCGCTGGTCGAGGCTTATCTGCGCATGCGGGTGAGCGCCTACTGCAACAAGTGCGAGGTTGTCACCACGCCGGTTCCTTCCATGCGTGAGCGGTTGCGGGAGGGAGGAGTGCGCCGGCCTATCGAGATTCTCCCCAATCCCACCGATATCGAGCGATTCGCCCGGGCCGACGGGCGAGAGGTGCGCCGGGAGTACGGCTTGCCCGAGGAGGCGGTGGTCATCGGCTTCGTGGGACGATTGTGGCCGGAGAAGAACCTTGCTTTCCTCTTCGAAGCGGTGCGTGGGGTACTGGAGGCTGCGCCGCAAGCGTGGTTCTTGGTAGTGGGAGAGGGGCCGGAGCGAGAGAACCTGGAGCAGCAAGCGGCCAGGGCCGGGCTGCGGCAACGCGTGGTCTTTACCGGCGCGGTACAGCACCACCGGATGCCGGAGCACCAGGCGGCGCTGGACCTGCTGGTTACGGCCAGCCTCAGCGAGACGCAACCTCTGGCCTACACGGAGGCGATGGCGGCCGGCAAGCCGGTGGTGGCAGTGCAGGCGCCAGGCGCCCAGGATATGATTGAGTCAGGCAAGAACGGACTGCTCTCGCCCCCGGAGGCCGGCCCACAGGCCCTCGGCGAGCAGATCGCGTGCCTGGTGCACGATCCTGAGAAGCGACGCGAGATGGGCGAGTACGCCCGTCGGTGGGTGTGGCAGTTCGACGTAGCGAAGGTAGCCGAGAGGCTGGAGAGAATCTACCGACAAGCCCAGCAGAACGCAGAAGAGGCCCCCATCTGACGGCAGGACAGCCGCAGCGCACCTGCAGGGCTTCGCCCAGCCCGGCGAGGTAAAGCCGACCCACTGGTCACGCCCCGCAGCGCAGTCCGGCCAGCCCGTCCTGACTTGCCCCCCGGTTCTCATAAGCAACTACCAGGGCGACGGAAACGTCAAGTTATAATGGACGGTACGTAGCCCAAAGCGAACGGTGGTGGTGATAATGCTGACCAGTGCAGGCACCATTAAGCGAGGGCCGGTAGTTCGGCTCGTCGCGCTGTTGGTTCTGGCAACCCTCGCCCTGCTCGTGGCCGGCTGCGATGAAGATCAGATCGAGAGGCAGTTGGGGCAAGCCACGGCGGCTTCGGTGGAGCAGACCTACAAGGTCAATGATAGTCCGCTGCTCGCCGACTGGAGCGCGGAAGTGGGGCGCACCCTGACCGCCTTCAGCACCCGCCAGCAGATCCCCTATTCGTTCAAGGTGATTGACACCGACATGGTCAACGCCTTCGCCGCTCCGTGGGGGTACGTGTACGTGACCCAGGGCCTGCTCGATTTCGCGGACACCGAGGACGAGGTTGTGGCGGTGATGGGTCATGAGATCAGCCACGTGGTGCACCGCGACGGCATCAAGTCGCTCAAGCGCAGCCTCCTCTACGCGCTGGCTGCTGCCCTGATCGGGGGTAAGAGCGAGACCCTGGGAGACATCTCCTCGCTGGGACTTGGTCTGCTCAGCCTGCACTACAGCCGGGAGAACGAGTACTCAGCGGACGAGACCGGCACGCTCATGGCATACTCAGCCGGCTACAATCCGCAGGGGATGCTGGATTTCTTCGACAAATTGCATCGCGAGTTGGAAAAAGGCAGACCCTCGAGTATTCTCGACGCCTTGCTCTCCACTCATCCCTACACGCCGAACCGCAAACTGCGCCAGCAGGAGCACGAGTGGGTGATGCTGACCACGGCCGGGCCGGCGATGCGGGTCGCCCAGGGATACCTGCGGCGGGGGGCCTACGGGCACGCCGTGAGCCTGTTGCAAGCGGCGAGTACTCGGGCGCCCGACGACGTGCAAGTCTCGCTGATGCTGGCTGACGCCCTGGCCGGCCGCGGCTCGATCACCGAGGCCCGACAGGCATACCAGGTGGCGATGGCAGGCTCCTCGGGCGCCTATCCCCGTCTGGCACTGGCCTCGCTGGACACGCTACCCGCCGTGGTCTCCTCCCCACCCGACGCTGGGGAGCGGGAACGCGCCCTGGCTCTGGCTGCCTCCGCCCAGGAGTCGCTGACGGTCCTAGCCCAGGCAGTCTCGGTTGGGCACAGCCGGCAGCGGGCGCTCACTCAGCAACTGGCCCGCGCGCGCGAGGACAGCAGCGCCGCCCTGGACGCTCTGCACCGGCTGGCCAACCTGGAGGTAGACCTGCCCTCAGCGTCCCAGCGCACCGTGGTTCACGCCAACGCGGCGATCAATACGGCCGCCGAGGTCATCTATGCGCTAGACCACTATCAGAAGCTAGCGGAGCAGACGGCGACCTGGAATGCGCAGATCGGGCAGATGGCGAGGGCCTACCTGCAGGCACTAACGCAGGGTCAGGGCCGATCCGGGACCCTCCCGTTGGTGGAGAATGCTCTGGGGCATCTGACCAAGGCCAATGAACTGCTGGCCGCCGGCGCGGACCTGGCACAGGAGGCCGTCGCTCCCGCTCGCAGAGCCCAGGAATCAGCGCGTGCCACCAGCCAATATGTCGAATACATCATGACCAAGCGCAAGACCAGGACTTCGGACCTGTTTGCGGCCCAGGAACTCACTCGAGAGACCAAGCAGCGAGCGCTGGCGGCGATGAAGCCAGCCCAAGAGGCGGAGCGCCAAGCGCGCAAGGCTAGCGTCCGCGGGACCCTGGCGGCGCTCCAACTGGCCCAGGCCCAGGCGCCTGCCGAGAGGCTGCCCGGCCTGGATCGCCTCGTCGCTCACTATCTGCGCACCACTCCGGGCCAGGTGTCGCTGCTCCGCGACCGGGGATTGGGGTACGGGGATATTGTGGTGATCCTGGCGGTCGCCAAGAACACCGGAACCGCGCCGTCGGTAGTCGCCAAACAGGTGGCCGAAGGGCCCAGCGCCTGGGACCGAGTGCAAATGACTCATCACGCGGTGGACGGCCTGAAGGTCATGACTAAGTGGCTCAGCCGGGCCATGTTTGAGGAACTGGGGCTCAAGGTAGGCAAAGACCTGCCGGCTTGAGACTGCCGGGCCCGGTCCGCTCAAGAAATACGGCGCCGGGCGCGGCGGTGCACGCCTCGCTTCCTCGGGACAACGGCCGTGCGGGCTAGCGGGCACAGTGGGGCGCCCACGCGTCTCTGCTTGCCTGGAATCCGCTCGCTACCGATCCGGCTCAGCCTTGGAGATGGCTTTCGGCATGCGCGCGGACCTGGGCCGCCGCCCTCCGCGGCACTTCGCCGTTCGCAGGGAAAGCAGCCGTGAGTTCCTGCTCCAGGTGGAACACGACCTCGCTTGCCGTTCCCTCCACTTGCTTAGGCTCCCCGCCCGCCGGCTGATAGCGCAGGGCGTAGGTTCCTTCCTGAGGATAATAAACAATGCGGAGAAAGCGCCACCCGTCCCTGTACGGCTCGTGGGCGAAGATGATCTTGCCGGGATGAGGCATTTGCGGGAACTCCTGGGGCTAGATGAAGGCTGCCGGACGGCTGCGCGCACTTCGCAGCGGCCCCGCGACTCCTGCTTTAGGTTATCATACGATAGTATAGCAATGCTCTGGCCGGCGGGCAAGTCTCCTCTGGCAGTGTCCGCACTGCGCAGCGGGAAGAGGGAGCCGGCGGCGCCGGCGAGCTGGGCCGCCAGCGTTGTGTAGGGCAACCACGCCCTGAACTCGCCGACCAGGCCTGCTTCGGCCCGGCGCGTTTCCGGCCGCGTCGCGGGAACTTCCGGCCTTGGGGTTGACGTTATAACGGAGGATTGCGTAGAATCGCCGGCTGGTTTGGTTGATTCGGCTGTTGTCTGCCTCGGCCCGAGCCGAGGCAGTCCAGCGGAGGTGAAAGGCCATAGCCATCGCCATTCGTACCCAGAATCTGGCTCGGGTCTACGGCAAAGACTCAGAGGGACGTCCGGTAGGACTGGTGGACCTGAGCATTGAGGTGGAGGAGGGGACCATCTTTGGCCTGGTGGGACCCAACGGGTCAGGAAAGACCACTACTCTGAAACTGCTTCTGGGGTTGATCTATCCCACCGCAGGCTCGGGCACCGTTTTCGACCTGCCCCTGGGCAGCCCGGAGTACAAGCGACGCATCGGCTTCCTCCCCGAAGGGCCGTATTTCTACGACCACCTCAACGCCGTGGAACTGCTCGCCTTCTACGGCGGGCTTTTCGGCATGTCAGGCGCCGCCTTGCAGGACCGCATCGAGGAACTGCTGCACATGGTCGGGATGTGGGACCGGCGAGAGATTCGCGTGCGCAACTACTCCCGGGGGATGCTGCAGCGCATCGGCCTGGCCCAGGCGCTCATCAACGACCCCGATCTGGTCTTCCTCGACGAACCGACTGCCGGCCTGGACCCTCCGGCGCAGATGGAGATGCGCCGCTTGATGGTGGACCTGCGTCGCCAGGGCAAGACCGTCTTCCTTTGCTCCCACCTACTCAAGGACATGGAGCCTATCTGCGATTCGGTGGCGATCCTGGCCCGCGGGGTGGTGCGACGCCAGGGCCGGATCCGCGATCTGCTCGGCGCGGAAAGCGGGCGCTTCCGTCTCCGAGTGGCTGGCGGCAACGGCTTCTCTTTGGACAGCCTCCGGGACCGATCGTTGGACCTCAAAATCGAAGGCGAGGAGATTACCATGCTCTTCGCTAACCAACAGCAGGCGCTGGCGGCGGCCCAGGAGATCGCTGATAACGGCGGCACCATCCTGGAGTTGGGAGCCCAGACCCGTTCCCTGGAAGATGTCTTCATCGAAGCCGTCGCGGCAGGAGGGGATGAGTAAATGCAAGCAATCTACCGAGTGGCAGTGGCTACCTTCCACGAGGCCTGGCGGCGCCGCTTCCTCAACGCCATCTTGGTCTTCGCGGTCCTGATCATCGGCTCTTCGTGGACCCTGACCTACCTGCAGCCCGGGGCCGAACTGAAACTGCTCATTGACATCGGCCTCGGCTCCATCCGCTTCTTCGGCATGCTAATCGCGGTTTTCCTGGGGGTGCGTCTGATCTCCGATGAGATCGAGAAGCGGACCATCCACACCATTTTGACCAAGCCGGTTACTCGGGCGCAGTTCCTCCTGGGCAAGTTCTTCGGTTCGCTGGCCACCGTGCTCAGTAACATGGCCCTGATGGGGATCGCCTTCTACGTGGTATTCGCCTACAAGGGGTCAAAGTTCATGGTGCAGGGCGCCGCCCAGGGGTCCGAGTCGGCCAGCCCCGGCATCTCGACTGATTTCATCTACGGCAATATCGCCAAGGCCATCGGCCTGAGTTTCGTGGAGATGACAGTGCTCACTGCGGTCTCGGTGATGGCTTCGACCTTGTTCTCCTGGATCATGGCGGCCATTTTCTCCTTCTTTGTGTACTTCGTAGGCCAGGCCGCGGATTTCTTCAAGAGTCTGGCCAATCCGGCCCGGGGAACAGGGTTCGGCGGGCAGATAGTGTTCAATGCTATCTATGGGATTATCCCCCACTTCGAGGTCTTCGATATGCGCGAGGCGATCATTAAGGGGACCTACGTGGGCTGGGATACCCTGGGCATGCACGTCGGCCTGGGACTAGTGTATGCGATACTCATCATGCTGGTCGCCTTCTTGGCCTTCATGAACCGAGAGGTTTAGCCGGGCCTCCGGCGGGCGGAGATTACCATGAAGAAACAGCGCGGAGTGCAAGTGGTCGGCTGGCTGGCGGTGCTCATACTCTTAGTGGGCCTGCAGCCGCTGAGCAACGCAGTCAATTACCGCCGGCTGGTGCTGGGGATGAAGTCGCCCACCCCTCTGACCAAGATGGTGGACTTCGACCCCACCGCCGTCACCGGCGTGATTATGGGCGCGGCTCTCGGCGGCTTCCAGGGTGTAGCCGCTAGTATGCTCTGGATGAAGATGGAAGAACTGTGGGATTCTGGCAAGGGCACCTGGCTAGAGTGCTTGAACGTGATGCGGACGGTGACACTGCTCGACCCCCACTGGCTGGAGCCCTGGCGGATCACGGGCTGGCATCTCGCCTACAACCTTTATGTGGAGACCAAAGACCCCAAACTGCAGGCCATCTATCTCGCCAAGGGCCTGGATGCTCTGAAAGAGGGGATCTCCTGGAACCCCAACACTCATGAATTGTACCTGGAGTTGGCCTGGACCTATTTCGACCGGGTTCGCGACTATGAGAACGCAACCAAATGGTTCCGCGCCGCGCTCCAGTTCCCCCATCCCGAGTTCGTGGAGCGGATGATCGCGCACGCTTACGAGAGACTCCCCGACCTGGACCGCGCCCTGGATTGGTATGACTACTGCTTGAAGCGCAATCCTGACGACGGCACTGCCAAGGGCGCCACCGCAACTATCCGCCTGCGCTACCTGCCGGCCTGGCGTTTGATGCAGGCGGGCAAGTACGACGAGGCCATTCGCGCGATTGACCGCTATCTGGAAGTGGAACCCAACGGGACAATCGCCTTGCACGTCAAGGCGCATATCTACGAGCAAGCCGGGCGCGAGCGAGAGGCCCTGGATGTATGGCGACTGGCGGCCCGCCTGAGCGCGCTGGATCATCAGGCCCGGCGGAAAGCCAACGAACTGGCCGCCAAACTCGGTGTTACCCTCTTGCCGTCCGAGCAAGCCCCCTCTTACTACCTGGAGCAGATGCAGGAGCCGCGGCGATTGGAGGTGCCTCAGCGACGGCTGCGCTGAAGCGGAGGCTGCCAGCGGCGAAAGCAGAGAAGCATAGCCAGGCATTGTCTACCCGCTGAGTCGAGTCCCAGCGGCATACAAGAGCGTGAGGTGGTGCAAGCACGATGACGGGGGCAAGAGGAGAGTTGAGGCGAGACCACTCCGCCCCTCCTCGCCTTCTGTTGTTCATCACCAAGTCTCCGGGCCGGCGGCAGGCCGGCCCGTTTGGTTTGTGCCGGGAAGGATTGTCTGGCCCGGCCGGGGAAGTAGCCGGGGGATACGACCGTCGGGGAGGACCGACCAAGCCGCACCCCGGCGCAGGGAGATCGCATGGCGAGCCCCAACGACGACATACCGCCCGACCTCTGGGAAGAATGCAAGTCCTGCCACCAGTTGCTGTACGCCAAGGAACTGGCCAGCGAACTGTGGGTCTGCAGTAAGTGCGGGCATCACATGAGGCTCTCGGTTTGGCAGCGCCTGGAGATTACCGTGGACCCGGGCACTTTCACTGAGACCGAGGGAGACCTGCCGCTGGTAGATCCCCTCGGCTTCCCTGACTACATGCCCAAACTGGTGCAGGCCCGCGCCAAGACCCATATGAATGAGGCGGTGCTCACCGGAACCGCCCGCTTGCACGGCCACCGCATCGGCCTGGCGCTGATGGACCTGGCCTTCATCGGCGGCAGCATGGGCTGGGTGGTGGGAGAGAAGATCACCCGCCTGATGGAGCGCTGCATTGCCGAGCGGAGGCCGGCGATCGTGTTCTGCGCCAGTGGGGGGGCGCGGATGCAGGAAAGCCTCGTCGCGCTGATGCAGATGCCCAAGACCGCGGGGGCAGTGGGCAGGCTAGGCCGGGCAGGCCTACCCTACATCTCGGTGCTGACGGACCCCACTTACGGGGGCGTGACGGCCAGTTACGCCTTCCTGGGTGACGTCATCATCGCCGAGAAGGGGGCGGCCATGGGGTTCGCCGGGCCCCGGGTGGTAGAGGTTACCAAAATGAACCTCCGGCCCGAGGTGCAAACGGCGGAATTTCAGTACCGACACGGGATGATTGACCTTTTGGTGGAGCGCGCCCATCTCCGAGAGTTGCTGGCCGACCTGCTGGACTGGTTCCAGGCGGGGAAAGGCTGATCGGGGTCGGCCCGCGCCGCCGGCCCGGCCGGGGCCTGGCGGGGAAAGCCGAGGGTAGCACAGATGCCGGAAGCCAGAGAGCCGCAGGACACAGGACCCCCTTCCCCCGGGGCACACTTGATCCATGACCCCTGGGAGACCGTGCAGATGGCGCGGCACCCGCGCCGACCGTACACCCTCGACTATGTGAACCGCATTGTGGAGCGTTTCACCGAACTGCAGGGGGATCGCCGCTACGGTGACGACGGCGCCATGATTGCCGGGCTTGGTTTTCTCGAGGAGCAGCCCATTGCCGTGATTGGACAACAGAAAGGGAGAACGGCGGCCGAGCGGCGGGAGCGGAACTTCGGGATGGCCCGGCCCGAGGGCTATCGCAAGGCCATGCGGGTAATGCAACTGGCCGCGCGGTTCGGGCGGCCCATCATTACCCTAATTGATACCCCCGGCGCTGACTGCCTGGAGGACTCCGAGAGCCGGGGCATTTCCGAGGCCATCGCGGCCAACCAGCGGGAGATGTTCGGGCTGCCGGTACCGGTCATCAGCGTGGTGATCGGCGAGGGCGGCAGCGGCGGGGCTATCGGCATCGGGGTAGCCGACCGCATCTACATGCAGGAGTACACCTATTACGGAGTGATCATGCCGGAGGCTTGCGCCGCTATTCTGTGGCGGGACTCAAGCCAGAGTCAGCGGGCGGCGCAAGTGATGCAGATCACCGCCTCGGACGCTGCCCGCCTGGGGCTGATTGACGGCATCATCCCGGAGCCGCCAGGGGGCGCACACAAGGACTATGAGCAGGCGGCGTTGCTGCTGAAAGAGCAACTGCTCAAAGCCCTGGCCGAACTGAAGGACATCCCGGGCGAGCGGCTGATGGAGATGCGCTGGGAGAAGTTCCGCAAGATGGCCGCGCCGAGCTAGAGGCGAGAGGCGGGAAGCAAGAGACGAGACACGTAGCCGGCGGCCAACAACCGTCTTGCTTCCGCTCGGCTTCCGCTGGGCTGCCGTTAGGCTGTTGTTCTGCCGTCGTTCTGCTGCCGTGCCGCCGCCGTCCCTTGGTGCCGGAGGCCGGACTCGAACCGGCACGAGGGGTGAGCCTCGCCAGATTTTGAGTCTGGTGCGTCTGCCAATTCCGCCACTCCGGCACTCACTAGAAGTATACAGAGCGGGCTTCCCAGGTGTCAAGCAGCCGCGAAGACTACCAGGAAGGCCTTCATCGGTGCACCCGGGGTACGCGGGTGGGGATTGCCTGCAGCCTGAGTGGATGTCGCCTAGCGAGCGGCGGGTGTTCCGCCCACGCGGCGCCGTGGGCGGGAACCGGTGAGATACACTCCAACTCAACTACTCTTGTGTTTGTGGAGGTAAGGGGACAATGACTAGCGAGACCCTCCCCCCTGAACCCGGGGCTCTCCCACCACCACCTCCTCCGCCGCCGCCGGTACCGCGGCCGCCCGGAGCGCCGGCTGTGCCGGCGCGGCGTTCCCCCTGGCCGTGGGTGGCCTTGGGGTGCGCAGTCGTGGTGCTGGCTTTCTTGGGTTTTGCCGCGTTGGCTCCCTTCGCCGCCGTCCTGGGCGGCCCCCGGCTCGATCGCAGCGGCAACATCGGGGTCATCAGCATCAGCGGCCAGATCCACACCGGGGGCGGAGGCCTGTTCGCGGAGGCGGGCGCCTCCCACCCGATCATGGAGCAACTGCGGAAGGCCGGCGAAGACGAAAGTCTGAAAGCGGTAGTCCTGGACATCAACAGCGGCGGGGGATCGGCGGCGGCCTCTCAGGCGATTGCAGAGGAAGTGCGCCGGCTCAACAAGATCAAGCCCGTGATCGTTTCCATGGGCGATGCCGCCGCCTCCGGGGCCTACTACATTGCCGCACAGGCCAGAAAGATCGTCGCCAATCCCGCCACTCTGACCGGCAGTATTGGCGTAATCGCCGAGATGCTCACCTTCCACGGCCTAATGGAGCGCTACGGGGTGCGGGGCGAGGCTATCACGACCGGGAAGTACAAGGACATGGGGTCGCCCTTCCGAGACATGCGCCCCGACGAACGGGCGCTGCTCCAGGAGATGCTCCAGGACACATACAATCAATTCGTGAAGGACGTGGCGGAGGGGCGCAAGATGGACGAGGCCAAAGTGAGGGCCCTGGCCGACGGCCGCCTCTGGACCGGCGCGCAGGCCCAGAAGATTGGGCTGGTGGACGAACTGGGAAACTTCTACGACGCCCTGGAGCTAGCGGCTAAAGAGGCCGGAATCAAGGGCAAGCCCAAGCCGCGCTATTTGGGGGGACCGCGGGGTCTGGCTGACCTGTTTAGGATGTACGCACGGGTGCCTTGGCCGCCCCCGGGGCTGCTGCCTCGTCCGGCGACCGAGGCATACCTACCGGCCTATCCCTATGGCGGCCTGTGGCCGCTCCCCGGGAGCGGGCAGCGCTAAGGTGGGAGGCCGGTGGCCGAAGCGAAACCTCGCTTTCTGCTGGTGGACGGCAACAGCCTGCTGCATCGGGCCTATCACGCCCTGCCGCCTCTGACCACCTCCGAGGGCCAGCCCACCAACGCCGTCTACGGCTTGGCCACCATGCTCCTCTCCCTCCTCGAGCAGCATCCTCCGGAGGCCGCCCTGGTGGCCTTCGATGCTCCCGGTCCCACTCATCGCCACGCGGTGTATCCCGAATACAAGGCCACCCGTAAGCCTGCTCCCGACGACCTGGTGCCGCAGTTCGCTGTGGCCCGGCAGTTGGTCTCTGCTCTGGGCCTGGAGCAGGAGGAGCGGGAAGGCTGGGAGGCCGACGATCTCATCGCGGCCCTGGCGGACCAGGCAGCGCGGCAGGGCTACGAGGTGCTGGTCGTGACCGGTGACCGGGACCTGGTGCAACTAGCAGGCGACGACGTCAAGGTCCTGGCCACCATCCGAGGAGTAGGCGATACCCGCCTCTACGATCGCAACCAGGTGCAGGAGGAATACGGCCTGCGCCCTGAGCAACTGCCCGACCTTAAGGGCCTAGCCGGCGACAGCAGCGACAACCTGCCCGGCGTGCCGGGAGTGGGCAAGAAGACGGCTCTCCGGCTGCTCCAGCAGTTCGGTTCGGTGGAGGGAGTGCTGGCGCACCTGGACAAAGTGGCTCCGCCGCGGCTGCGAGAGGCGCTCCGCCAGCACGCGGAGGAGGCGAGGCTGTACCGCCGGCTGGCCCGGCTGGATCCCTCCGAGCCGCCGGCGCGCTTCTCGCCTGAGCAGTACCGGTGGCACGGGTTCGACCGGGAGCGACTCCGGCGACTGCTGCTCGACCTGGAGTTCCACAAACTGTGGCAGCGGCTGGAGGGCCAGGCTGCCGCACCAGTGACGCCTGGCGCCGGGATCGCAGAGACGGCGCTGGACCAAGTGCTGGCTGCCGCGCAGGCCACGGGAGACCTCTACCTGGCGGGAGCCTGGCATGGAGAGACTCTGGTAGGACTGGCAATCGGGGAGGAGCGGGGCCAGGCTGCCTATCTGGGGTTGGTCAAGGCAGGAGGCAATAGTCTTTTCCCCCAGACCGAAGCCACCGCGCTTCCCCCCGGTCTCGCCTCGGCGCTGGACGACGAGCGCCTGAGAAAGCACGGACCGGAACTGAAGGCGTTGGCCCGGGCCCTGCGCGAGCGCGGGGCGCGGCTGGCCGGATACGCCTTCGATCCGGCCATCGCCGACTATGTGCTGGCCTCGCATCGGCGCGAACACGGGATGGAGGTCCTGGCTGAGCAGTACCTGGCCGAGCGCCTGCCGCCGGCCTCGGCACACCAGCAGCGGGCGCTGGCCGAGGTCCAGTTGCTGCCTCGCCTGGAGACGCGCCTGCGCGAGGAGTTGCGGGCCGTTCATCTAGAGCCGCTCTTCGACGAGGTGGAGATGCCGCTAGCGCCAGTGCTGGCGGAAATGGAAGCGGTGGGCCTGGCGGTGGACACCGCAGCGCTGGAGCGCCTCGACGAAGCCTTTGCCCGCGAACTGGACCGCATCGCTGCGCGCATGCGCGAACTGGCGGGAACCGACTTCAACCCGGATTCCCCTCAGCAAGTGGGCGAAGTGCTCTTCGAGCGGCTGGCACTGCCGGGTGGGAAGAAGATCAAAACTGGCTGGAGCACGGCCGCGGAAGTCTTGGAGGGGCTGGCGGAGGAGCACGAGATCGCCCGATTGCTTCTGGAGTACCGCGAGTACGCGAAACTACGCTCGACGTACGTAAAAGGGCTGCTTGCACAGGTGGACCCGCGCACGGGTCGGGTGCACACCACACTGGAGCAGACCGTCACCGCCACGGGGCGCCTGTCCAGCCGCAACCCCAACTTGCAGAACATCCCGATCCGCAGCGAACTGGGCCGGGAGATCCGGGCCTGTTTCGTGGCCGGCAGGCCGGGGTCTGTGCTCCTCTCGGCGGACTACTCTCAGATCGAGTTGCGGCTGCTCGCGCATTTTTCAGGCGCCCCGGCGCTGGTCGAGGCTTTCCAGCGCGAGCAGGATGTTCACCAAGCGACCGCGGCGCTGATCTTCGGCGTGGACCCCGGTGACGTGCACACCGGGCAGCGGCGTATTGCCAAGACGGTCAACTATGCTGTAATCTATGGACAAGGTCCCGCGGCTCTGGCCCAACAGATCGGGGTGACACGCGCGGAAGCGGAAGAGTTTATCCGCAGTTACTTTGAGCGCATGGCGGGGGTACGGCAGTACATGGAGAGCGTGGTGCGGGCGGCCGAGGAACAGGGGTTCGTGGAGACCATCACCGGCCGCCGCCGCTATCTGCCGGAGTTGCGCAGCCCCAATTCGGGTCTGCGCGCTTACGCGCAGCGGGCGGCGGCGAACACCCCGCTGCAAGGCTCGGCGGCCGAGATCATCAAGATCGCTATGGTGCGCCTGGCCCAGCGGCTTCCGGAAGTGTCGGCGCGGAGCGCCCTGCTGCTGCAGGTTCACGATGAACTGCTGCTCGAAACGCCGGAGGACGAAGTCGAGCAGGTAGCCCTGGTGGTGAAGGAAACCATGGAGGGCGCGTGGAACTTGACCGTCCCGCTGGTGGCGGAGGTGAAAGCGGGACCCAACTGGCGAGACTTGCAGCAAGTCCCGGTCGGCTAGCACCCGGCCGGGACGAGGCGGACTTCCCCGGCGTACCCTCCCCCCGAGCAACGGAGGGAGCCCGGTACGCAGCGATGACGACGTGCAAATGACGGCAGGCGGACTTGCCATCGGATGAAGGGCGGCTTCACAGAACAGATCCGACCGGCTTCTGGAAGCCTCAGCGATTCCGGCAGACGTAGGCGGCCCCGATTACGTGAAGGGAGTTAGCAGTCATGGACGACGAGTTCCAGGCGGACGAACTGTACGACGAGGAACAGGCGCAGGCAGCGGACGAGGGAGAAGCAGAGCCGGGGGAGTCGGAAGCGGAGAGCTGGGATGAACTAGAGGCGGCCCTCGCCCCCAAGACGGTCAAGCGTGGAGACCTGGTCGAGGCCACGGTGGCAGAGGTGCAAGACCAGGCGCTGGTGCTGGACCTGGGCACCAAGTACGAAGGGTTCGTTCCCCGCTCCGAATTCATTTCGGACGAAGAGCTCCCCCAGGTCGGCGACAAGATCCAGGTAGCGGTAGTCAACGTGGACGATAAGGCGGAGCGCATCCGCGTGTCCAAGCGGCGGGCGGACTACGAGCGCGCCTGGGCCGAACTCGAGGCCGCCCACCAGTCCGGCGAGACCGTGACCGGGATGGTTACCGAGCGGGTCAAGGGCGGCCTGCGGGTGAATGTGGGCTTGCCCGGATTCGTGCCCGCTTCGCAGGTCATCGTCAGAGATGTCCGGCACCTGGACCGCTTCGTGGGTCGGGCGCTGCCGCTGAAAGTGGTGGAGGTGGACCGCCGCGCTAACAAGGTGATCCTGTCGCACAAGCAGGCGGTGGAAGAGGAGCGCGCCCGCCGTCGTGAGAAAACCCTGGCGCGGCTGTACGAAGGAGCGGTATGTGAGGGGCGCGTGGTCAGCCTCACCGATTACGGCGCCTTCGTTGACCTGGGCGGGGTGGACGGCCTGCTGCACGTCTCGGAGATGGCTTGGCACCACGTGAGCCATCCCTCGGAGGTCGTCAAGCGCGGGGATATCGTCCGCGTGGTGGTTCTCTCCATCGAGAACGGTGGGAACCGCATCTCCCTGAGCCGCCGGGAGATTCTGCCTGACCCTTGGAAAGAGATCAGCGCCAAGTATCAGGAGGGGCAAACTGTCGAGGTGGAGATCACCCGCCTGGTCTCCACCGGAGCCTTTGCCTTGCCGGTGGGCGTAGACGTAGAAGGCTTCATCCCCCTGCGGGAGATCTCGGAGCAGCGTATCAAGAAACCGGAGGAAGCCATCCGGCCGGGGCAGAGGCTGGAAGCCCGCATCCTTGACCTGCAGCCCCAGGCGCACAAGATGACGCTGAGCCTCACGCAGGCCAGCGCCGCCCGCCGGCGCGAGGAGATCCAAGGCTACCTCAGCACGGAGAACTCTGGGGCCAGCATCAACCTGGGGGAGCAGTTCGGCGCCATCCTGCAAGCGGCGATCGCCGAGCCGGCGCCGGCGGTGGAGGCTGCCCCCGAGCAAGACAAGCCGGTGCGCAAACCCCGGGCCCGCAAGAAGCCACCCGAGCCGGAACCCGGGCCCGACGCAGAGGTGTCCGCTTGCACTGCGACGAGGGCCGCCGGCAAGAAGGCGGCCCCACCGGCGGAGGAGGAGGCTCTGGCCAGTGCAGAGCAGCCGGGCCTGGAGGCCACGGAGGCGGTGCCCTCCTCCGGGGAAGAAGGGTGAACGCGGCCGCCGGCTCGGAGGGCGGCGCTGGGGCACTGGTGGTGGCCCTGATCGGGCCGCTAGGGGCGGGCAAGTCCCTGGTGCGCCAGGCCCTGGTCGAGCGAGGCGCGGCGGCACTCGATTTCGACGACTATTCGCGCCAGCTGCTGCAGCCGGGAACGGCGGAATACGAGGCGGTGCGGCGAGAGTTCGGCACAGATTACTTTCGTGGCGATGGCTCGCTGGACCGGGCCGCTCTGGCGGCTCGCATCTTTGCCGATTCCGACGCCCGGAAAAGGCTCAACGCGATTGTCCACCCGGGCATGTTGGCCCGCTTGCGGGAGGCGGTGGCGGAGTTCCGGGCCGCGCCGTGTGCTCCCCTGCTGGTGGTAGAAGGCGCCATCTTGGGCCAGTTGCCGACCGCCGGCCTCTTCGACCTGGTGCTTATGGTGCAAGCGCCCAGGGAAACCAGGATCCGCCGGATACGGGAGCGCGACGGCCTGTCGGAGGAGGAGGCGCGCCGGCGCATCGCTCTCCACGAAGAACTGGGGGTTGGGAGAGAGCGCGCGGATTTCACGGTTGTCAATGACCACGATGAGCGCGACCTACAGGCGCAAGTCGAGGCGTTTTGGGAGTGGATCAGGCGCAGCGGGTCGTGCGCCAGCGGAAACGGGAACTGAGCAGAGTCAAAGGGCGTTATACTGACTAGCACCCCGGACTGGGAGCCAGTGCGCCGGTCCCTCTACGGGGTGCGTGTTACTGTCCAGGAGTGCCTGCGAAGGGCGGCGGCTGTGCGGCGCCTGAGAGGCTACCTGTTGCTGCCCCGTGCAGTCAAGGATCGGGAGGAGTCAGCATGATTGAGGCCGAGGGTCTAACTAAGTTCTACGGTCCTCATCCCGCCATTCTGGATGTGTCCTTCGAGGTCAAAGAGGGCGAGGTGGTAGCCTTCTTGGGCCCCAACGGCGCTGGCAAGAGCACCACCATGCGCATTCTCACCGGCTACATGCCGGCCACCGCAGGCACGGCGCGCATTGCTGGCTACGACGTGGCCGAGCAATCGCTGGAAGCCCGGCGCCATGTGGGTTACATGCCCGAGCACATTGCCCTGTACCCGGACATGCGGGTCACCGAGTACCTCACCTACTGCGGGCGGCTGGAGGGGCTGGGCAGCCGGCAACTTGAGGAACGCATCGCGTACGTGCTGCACAAGTGTGCCCTGGAGGACCGCGCCAACTCGATCATCGGCACCCTCTCCCTGGGCTACCGGCAGCGGGTGGGGTTGGCCCAGGCCCTGCTCCACGACCCGCCGGTGCTTATCCTCGACGAGCCGACTATCGGCCTTGATCCCATCCAGATCATTGAGGTGCGCGGGCTGATCAAAGAACTGGCCGGTCGCCACACCATTCTGCTCTCCACCCACATCCTGCCCGAGGCCCAGGCCTCCTGCGAGCGAGTCCTGATCATGAACCACGGGCGCATCATCGCCGAGGGGGCGCCCCAGCGGCTTACCGCCCAGATCCGCCAGGCAGAGACTTACCTGCTGCGCCTGGCCCGACCGGGAGACGGCGTGGTAGCGGCGCTCAAGCAAGTTCCTCATGTAATCGGGGTGCAGCAGCGCCAGCGAGGCACTTACCTGGTGGACACCCGCCTGGGTACCGACCCGCGCGAGCAGCTGGCGAAAACTGT
>CALFVE010000333.1 GCA_937928475.1 uncultured bacterium
TGGACCTCGTGACCGGCGGGGCCTGGTATCGCAACTCCCGCGATCCCCGCCGGCAGCCCTTCGAGCGCTTCGTCTTCGACCCGGACCTGAAGGCGGTGCACGACGTAGTGGTCGGAGACGTGGACGGCGACGGGCGGCCCGAGGTGTTGACCATGGCTGATGCCAGCAACCTGCGCTGGTACAAGATTCCCGCCGATGATCCCACCCGGCCTTGGGTCCACCACGGCATCGGGCCCGCCGTACACGCCGGCGTTTCGGTGGGCGACCTGGACGGGGACGGCGACTTGGATGTCGTGCGCAGCGACGTGTGGTTTGAGAACGTAGCGGGCGACGGAAGTCGCTGGGTGATGCACCCCTTCGGAGCCCACTTTGGCGGCGCCTCCGGGTGGGAGGAAAACGCGACGCTCACTTGGCCCGCTGACGTCAACGCCGATGGGCACCTAGATGTGGTGGTGGCGGAGGCGGAGATCGTGGGGGCGCGCCTGTTCTGGCTGGAGAATCTCGACGGCCATGGCGGGACCTGGAGGCAGCATGAGTTGCCGCATGGCGATGCCGGCAGGCGGGGACCGTATCACTCGCTGTACGTCGGCGACCTGGACGGCGACGGCGATGTGGACATCTTCTCCTGCGAGGCGGAGGATTTCGCCGGCGACCTGCCGCCGCGCTGGTTCATCTGGGAGAACCTCGATGGGCGCGGCGGCGAGTGGCAGGAGCACGTGATTCTCGACCAGGGCCTGGGAGGGCACGGAGCGGTGGCGGGGGATTTCGACGGGGACGGGGACCTAGACTTTTGCGCCAAACTGTGGGCGCCGCGCCCGGACAACGCCAATGGAGGGCGGATGCATGTGGATTTTCTGGAGAATCTTTCCACTCTCGCTGCTAACAGGGGCTAGTGACCGCATCTTTCGAGCAGGGAGGGCCTTCTTGCCAAACCCCACCCCTTCGCTTACAATGCCGGCGTGAAAGAGGGATCCGCTGCGGCGATTGCGATCGAGCCTCGTGAACTGCTGCGCCGATACCGGCACATCCACTTCATTGGTATTGGCGGGGTATCCATGAGCGCCCTAGCCAGCACGCTGCGAGGCTGGGGAATGACGGTGAGCGGCTCAGACCGTGCCGACTCTCCCACGCTGGAGAACCTGCGGCGGACCGGCATCACCGTCCACGTGGGACAGTCCCCCGCCAACCTGGGGGACGCCGACTTAGTCGTCTATACCACGGCCATTCCCGACGATAACCCCGAGTTGCAGGCGGCCTGGGCTCGCGGCCTGGAGATCTGGCACCGCTCCCGACTGCTGGCCACGCTAGTGGCCGACAAGCGGCGCATTGCTATTGCCGGAACCCACGGCAAGAGTTCCACAACTAGCATGGTGGCCACGGTGCTGGCCGCACTGGGACAAGACCCTACGTTGTTTGTGGGCGGGCTTTCCCACAACTTTGGCTCCAACTACCACCTGGGCTCGGGTGAGATAGCGGTTTTCGAGGCCTGCGAGAGCGATCGGAGTTTCCTCGCCTACGCGGGTTGCTCGCAGGTGATTACCAGCATCGAAGCCGACCACCTCGACCAGCATGGCACGGTGGAGAACCTGATTCAGGCTTTTCGCGACTTCGCGGCCAGTGCCGATCCGGAGGGCTTCGTGGCTTATGCCTCCCGGGTGCCGGTGCTGGCGGAGGTGGCGGCCTGCGCGCCAGCACGCCGGGTCAGTTATGGGCTGGATCCGGCCGCTGACTACAGCGCCCGGGAGATCGAGCCGCTCGACGGCGGCATACGATTCACGCCAGTGGTGAGGGGGAAAGCCTTGCCGCCAGCGCTGCTCCCGGTCATCGGAGACCACAACGTGCGGAATGCTCTCGCCGCGCTGGCGGTGGCCACCGAGTTGGGTCTGCCACCGGGGGAGGCCGCGGCGGCGCTTGCCAGCTATCGCGGAGTGGAGCGGCGCTTTGAGACCCTGGGCGAGCGGGACGGCTATCAGGTCATTGACGACTACGCGCATCACCCCACCGAGATTAAGGTCACCCTAGCAGCCGCCAAGCGGCACTACGGGCGGCGGCTGATCGCAATCTTCCAGCCGCATCTGTACAGTCGCACCCGGGACCTGCTTGACGAGTTTGGGGATGCCTTCGCCGACGCTGACGCCATCATCATAGCGGACATATACGCAGCGCGGGAGGCACCCAGCGGCGACGTTTCCAGCGAGAGTCTGTACCGCTTGGTGAAGCAGCGCAACCCGGGCAAGCCGGTGGTATACCTGCCCACCTTTGCGGCGATTGTTGCTTACGTGCAGCAGATCGCGCAGCCGGGGGATATGGTGCTTACCCTGGGAGCGGGAGACATCCGCAAGGTCGGGGAGATGCTGGTGAGCCCGGAGAAGGCCTAGCTGCCCCGGGGTGGAAAGGGGCGGAGCAGTATCCGGCCCGGGACTCGCCCCGGCCCCGTTGGGGCGGGAAGCGAGGGAGGAGCCTCAGCCTCGGCCTCACGCGGGGCAGGAGACGAAAGCCAGGCGCATCCTCAGCAGGCGGGCGACTGGTTCCCCCGGACACAGTACTCGACAAATTCGTAGCCAGAGTCGGAGCAGAGGACGTTGCAGGAACTGCCGCCCAATGACGAGCAGGAATCGCGGGCATTCCGTCGCCGGCGCGGGCGCAGCGGTGCGCAGTTAATCTTGCTGGCTTGCCTTGGAGGCTTTGCCTTGGGGCTGGCTCAGTCGCCCCTGTTCTGGATCACCGAGGTTCGGGTAGACGCACCCGATCCCCCCCTGGCGGAGGCGGCCAGTCGAGTGATTCAGGTGCCGGCTCAAGCCAGCACCCTGTTCTACCCGGTGTCGGCCGTCGAGCGGCAAGCGCAGCAGTTACCGCAGATCCTGTCCGTGCAGGTGACGCGCGACCTGCCCCATCGTCTCGTGGTGAAGGTGACGCGGCGGCTGCCGACGGTGGCGATGCAGACCGAGGCGGGCGTGCTGCTGGTCGCGGAGGACGGAGTCATCACCAACCTGGTGCCGCCGGGGCAGAAGGCTCCGCCGCTGCCACTGCTGATCGGACTAGCGCCGACCTCCGCTCAGCCCGGGCAGCGTTTGGCTCCGGAGGCCGCGTCGCTGGTGGCGGAAGTGGGCCGCGCAGCGGCGGCTCACGGGCTGGGGGCGGGGCTTCGCCTCGATTTCGCCCGTCCCTTCGACGTGCGTCTGACGATAGAGGGAGTGGAAGGGCTTCTCGGCGGCAGCGATAACCTGGAACGCAAACTCAGCCTCTTTGCGCAGGTCTGGCGCGAACTGCAAAAGCAGGGGGCGCACCCAGCCTATATTGACGTGCGGCTCATGGACCGGCCGGTGTGGCGACCGCGGGAAGAGGCAGGCGGGCCGGCCGCGACTGGCAGCAAGGCCGGCTGGTGAGAGGTTGGCGGCGCGACCGGGAGCGCGGCGCAAGGGCGGCCCGCAGCATCGGCTGAACCGTCAGCCATAGCGCCACGGCGGAGATGAGACGCAAACCCGGGGCCGGGGGGCGAAAGTGAGTAGCGAGGCTTACGTCGCCGGCCTAGATGTCGGCACGACCAAAATCCGCACCGTAGTGGCCCGGCCCGAGGCCGACGGCAGGCTTCGCGTGCTAGGCGTGGGCGTCGTGCCGGCGGCCGGGCTCGCGCGCGGCATTGTGGTGGATCGTGGGCAGGCCATCGCGGCCATCGCCGAATCCGTGCACCGCGCCCGCCGCAACGCCAGCCTAGAGATCGGCGGCGCCTACGTCGGTATCTCCGGCGCACACATCGCCTGTCGCAACGTCACCGGACGCATCCATATCCCCAGCGGCGAAATCAGCGCCCACGATGTGGAGAAGGTCATTCAGAGCGCACGAGATAACGTGCGCACCAGCCCCGAGCAGGAGATTATGCATGTGCTGGTGCGCGATTTCGCCGTGGATGGGGAGCCAGGGGTCGCCCGACCGGTGGGTATGAAGGCCAGTCGGCTGGACGTGGAGGTACACGTAGTCACTGGCGTGGGCAGTGTCATCGCTAACCTGGAGGACTGCGTACGCGAAACCGGTGTCATCCCGCTCAAGAACGTGCTCGAGCCTCTGGCCACGGCGACGGCGGTGCTCAGCGAAGCCGAGCGCGATCTGGGCGTGATCCTGATTGACATCGGCGGGGGCACCACCGACGTGGCCGTGTTCAGCGAGGGCTCGATCTGTCACACCGCCTCTATTCCCGTCGCCGGCAATCATGTCACCCGCGACCTCGCGCAACTGCTGCGGATCAACCCGGAAGAGGCAGAAACCGCCAAGCGGCGCTTCGGAGTGGCTCTTGCGGAGCTGACCACCCCCGACGAAATGATCCAGGTAGTCGAGTTGGGCACGGAGAAACCCACCCGAGTGCCCCGGCGCCTGCTGAGTGAGATCATCCAACCCCGGATGGAGGAGATCCTCAACCTGGTCAAGGAGAACTTGCTGCTGGCCAACGTGTACGAGAGGGTGGGCGGCGGGGTGGTGCTCTCCGGCGGCGGCTCGCAATTGGTCGGCTGTACTCGCCTGGCCTCGATGATACTCGACAACCTGCCGGTGCGTCTGGGCGCGCCCCGGAACCTGACCGGCTTGGCGGACAGCGTGAGTAGCCCGATCTTTTCCACCGCCGTGGGCCTGGCCATGTTGGCGGCGGCTGACCAGGCCTGGGCGATGCCGCCGAGCAAGCCGGCTGGGCCTGCCTCCTGGTGGCAGGCGGTCAAGACCTGGTGGCGGAGCAGAGTGCTGCCGGAGATCAAGCGGTTGGCCCAGGGCGCCTAGTGCGGGGACCGCGGTCGAAAGCGAGAGAGCGGGCAGAAGCCGGGGCCATTACTTCTCAAAGGAGGCCTGGCCCTATCCCCGGCCTCTCAGACTTCTGACTCGATCTTCCCCAGGAACACGCCGAGGTTCTTGGCCTCCTCAGACCGGCCCGGTCGGCCTTCCCAAGCCGTGTAGGCCACGTACAGCGTGCGCTCAATGGCGGCGAGGGAGGGGTACAAGTTAACGCGACCGTCGGCCAGGTAGATCTCAGAAGCCAACTCCGATCCCGCCAGATTGGTCACGGTCATCTCCAAGTTACCGGCTCCGAAGTCGGGGTCCTCCGCGTCGGGGAAGACGGTGTACATCACGACCAAGCGGCTGCGCAGGCGGGAGACGGTGGGATGCGCCAGGTCCCCCGCACCGCGGATCTTGCGCACCCCGTGGAAACGATGCCCGTTGTAGGCCGCCAGCCAGAGGGATTCCCGCCCTTGCTGTTCGGCCAGGAAGGGCAAGCAGAGGTCAGCGCCGAGGTCGCCCAGGGCCAGCCCCACCGGCCGCCCGGGGACGGAGGGTTGCCAGGGCACTACGAAGCCGCTCTCCTGCGGTCCGGCAGACAGATTGATGGTCCGCCCTTCGGCGGGCCCTAGCCAGGCCAGCCAGACCTGCTGGTTGTGCCCGCTGATGGCGGCGGCGGTAGTGGCCGCCATCTCGGCGGGTGGTTTTGCCTGCCGCCGGCCCAGGTCTACGGCCGCGAGCATGAGTGCCCGGTTGCGTTCCAGCGCCGTGCCCTCCGAACCCTCCAGCCAGGCCACCCAGGCTTCCTGGCCAATCACGGCAAGTTGCGGGTTGCTGCGCTCGCGGCCTTCGACGGCGGCTGCGACGCGAATCGTCCAGGAAGCAGCGGCGGCCGTGGGGTCAAGTTCGGAGAGATAGACTCCGCCGCGGAAGATCTCGGCGAGGTACAGCCGGTCCGCGGCGGCGAGCGCGGCGGCGGAGGAGGGTCCACCCAGCGTGTTGACAGGCTGGGCGGGCGTCCAGCGCAAATTTGCCCAGGTCTTGGGCGGCGGGGGCAGGGGCGGGCCTTCGCTCTGCTGGGCCGCCGCCGGCAAGGGCCCGACCGCCAGCAGACCCGCAATCACGGCGATGATCAGGCGTGCCATGCCTAAGCGCCTCCTCCTTTTCGCAAAGCCTGGCTGCCCTGCCGGCGAGCCGCAGGGCACCGGCTTTGCGTTTACGCGCTTGACGTTTCCCCAGGGCCTGAGTATAATCCTCGCAGCCACGGATAAGTCCGCAGTTCCGGGAGGGAGCAGACTATGAAGTCCCGCCTTGTACTAACGCTCGTCCTCGCCTCGATGTTCGCCGCGCTTTGCTTCACCGCCGCCGCCGACCCGGACCTTTACGGTCCCCTGAAGGCCCCCGGTCCTGGCACCAACGCTGTACCCTCTTACTTGGGCAGCACCGGGCTGTTGATTACGCCCACGGCAATGGTTATGCCCCCGCTCAAGGCGGGCGGGTTCTATCACCAGGTGCGCACCGACCCCCATCAGAGTTTCTGGGGGGCCACGGTGGGGCTGCCCGGAGGCCTGGAACTCAGTGCCGCGCGTCTCAAGAACTTGGAGCCGCTGCCAACCGCCCCCGAGGAATACCGCTCGGAAACAGTGGTGAACGCCAAGTACCAGGTCCCCCTGGGCAAGATGCTGGGCAACCCGCTGGCTCCGAAGGTAGCGGTGGGCGTCATTGACGCCAGCAACGAGGTGAATCGCACCTACTTCCTCACCCTCAGCCGCTCGTTTACCTTGACCCAGACGGACCAGGCCGCCATCAACCTGCACGTTGGCTGGGGCAACACCAACAAGGAGAACACCCGTCTGGACGGCTTCTTTGCCGGAGCGGATTTCTCTCCCTTCCGCAACGCGCTGCTCCAGATTGAGTACGACGCCAAGGACCTCAACGCCGGCATCCGCCTCTACCCGACCCCCTGGCTGTCGCTGGATGCCGGTGTCGTGAACGACGACTTCGCGTGGGGGGCCACGGCGCGCTCGGAGTTCTAGGCGCGGCACACCTAAAGGCGGTTGCTACCCAGAGCCGAGGCTACCCTTGCTCTGGGAGATCGACCTTGAGCCGCTGCCAGCGAGAGGCAGCAGAAGCAAGCGTAGCAACTGATAGACTCAGTCAAACCCCGACAGGAGGGAGAGACACATGAAGGTCTTGCTTTGCGCGCTGGTGATTCTGGGCCTGCTGTCCGTAGGCGCTGTGTTCGCACAGGGCTACTACGGATATGGCTATGGGGACGAGTACGCCGACGAGGCGTACCGGGCGTTCCGTGTCCAGGTGGGCTGGGCCGAACCGGGCGACCTGGACAGTTGCGCGGTATTCGGCGCCAGTCACATCTGGAAGAACGCGCTGCTGACGGTCAACTACCTGAAATCGGACGAGACGCTGGTCGGCGGGCGCGTGGAGGCCAAGATTTGGAGCATAGAAGGCTCCTACCTGTGGCGGGCTAAGGCCGACCCCACCATGTACTACGGGGCGGGCTACGGGTGGCTGCGCTCGGACGCCGATTTCACGCCCGTGGAGGGCGCGACCACCTCGGTGAATGACAACAGCGGGGTGTGGAACGTAGTCGTCGGCAAGGAGTTCCCGCGTGAGGGCGAGTTCGGCAAGCCGGCCATCTTCGCCGAGGCGCGCTGGAACTTCGGAACCAGTGTGCGCCTCAGCGACGTGGATGGCCCGCGCATCGTGGTAGGCTGGCGCTTCTAACCGCTCGCGCGGCCGCAGGACGACATCGCGGGAAGAGAGAGCCACCCGGCTCGCTCTAAGCGGATACGAGCGGTTCGTTTCTTGAGGATCTGGGCCCGGCATAGGCTCCTAGGCGGCCTCCGGGAGTGGCAGCCGGGTCACTCGGCGGAGTCCTTGCTCCGCTGGCGCTTCACCCACTCATCCAGGTCTGGGGAGGCCGGGCACAGGCCAAACCAAAGCATCTCTCCCGGCTTCACTGAGAAGCGGAGTTCCGCACGGTTGAAACGGGCTGTCTGCGGGCGGTCCACTCCGAAAACCACTAGCCTATCCTGCCCTGGCAGCCGCAGAGCCGCGGCGGTGAGCCGCACTTCGGCTTCCTCCCCCGGAAGCGAGTCCACCGCCTGCTCCTGGCCGGATTCATCTACCACCCACACTCGCTGCCAGGTCGGCGTGCCACCCCACGTCACCCAGCCGGTCGGGAACACAAATTCATGCGGCTTGTCCTGACTCCAGTAGCGCACCGGCCGAATGGTGATGCGCTCTTCCTCGAAGCGCCATTCGTAGCGGTTCATCCCTGCGGACATGGTCACGGCCGCTGGCGCTCGTTGCGGCCAGAAAAAGCCGCTCGGCTGGCCCCAGAGCAGTAGCGGCTTGCCGTCCTGGTTCAGCATAGGCAGGCAGTCGGTAAGCAGAGAGAACTCGAAGGAAGTTCGCCGGTTCCAGAAGGTCTTCTCGTACAGGGGACGGTCGTTGCTGTCTCGGAAGCAGCGAGAGGCGCCGTAGAGTTGGCTGAGCCGGAAGGTGTAGTTGGGACTATAGGCAACAAATTCGCCGAAGGCGGGGAAAGTCAGGTCCTCCAATAGCACCGGTCCGACGCAGAGTTGGAGCGGAGTAGGCGCGCCGATGGAGCTCGAAGACCACCCGGAGGCCAGCGTCACCGAAGCGGTGAAAAGCCCCTCGGTCTCCCCCCGGGTGGTGAAGGTGACGGGGATCTCGGCGGTTCCCCCAGGCGCGATGAGCGGACTGGCGGCGAGGCTCGCCTCCACGCCGGCGGGCAAGCCGAGGCGAAGTTCCGGCCTGAGCGGCACCGAGGACCAGTTCTTGACCCGGAAAACCGCGTCCTTCGTTCCCTGCTTGGGCAGAGCCAGCGGCCCGGTCGGTCCCACCAACTGAAGAGGCTCGCGGACGACCAGGTCTAGCGCCTCGGTGAGCCGCGACTGCTCCCCTCGGCCGGTCACGAAGCACGCGGCCAGACGCACCTCCGCGCGGGACTCATGCGACTGGGGCAGCGCACGGATTTTCACTCGCACCACCCGCCTCTCCCCTACCCTGAGCGAGGGGAGGCGCACTCCCTCGGTAACTGCCTGGAGATTCGCCGAAAGAGCCGGGCGCAGGGTTACCTCCTTGAGGTCTTCGGTCCCGGTGTTCTCCACGGTCCAGG
This sequence comes from uncultured bacterium, assembly GCA_937928475.1. Lineage (GTDB taxonomy): Bacteria > Armatimonadota > Zipacnadia > Zipacnadales > Zipacnadaceae > Zipacnadum. Next base: position 8,924 of record CALFVE010000333.1, read on the forward strand.
CGCAACTGAATTCCTCGCCGACGGCGGCGCAGGCTGGGGGTTCCTCCGCGATGCTCGCCGTCAGCGGGTCCGGCGATGGCGGGGCCTGCGCCTGGCCGTACCGGACGTACTCGCCCTGCTTGGTATACGTCGTAGCCTGTCCGTTTAGCAGCACGGCACCCTGGGCAGGAAGACCCGGGCAGCGCACCTGAAAGCCCTGCCAGTTGCCTCGCGCGATCAGCCGAGGCTCAGCCCCCGGCAGGTATCGCAGATAGCCGAAGTCCTGAAAGGCAAAGAACTCCCCGGCATCCTCTTGCGAACGGAGAGCGAGGCTGCCCTGCTCGCCGAAGGTAACGGCGATGCGGTCCACAAATCCCTTCCCCGCAAGGCTAACCACATAGGCTGCCTCCGTTTCGACCAGGCGGCGAACCTGGCTAAGACTCGGCTCCTGCTTGTAAGGCTCATGCACCGCGGCGAAGACTGTGCTTCGCTCGTGCCGCCGCGCGAGCAGCAGCGGAATGGCGCCCTCGGGGTTCATGACTGGATCGGCCGGCGGGCCTCCGCTCGGCCCGTAGCCGGTGAAGACCTGGGTCTGCGGCTCGCCGATCATAGTAACGCGCACGCAGGCCCGGTCCTCAAACCAGGTCTGGTCGTGATAGCCGTAGCCGGGCACCGCCAGGCCGGTGCGCTGCACGAAGTCGGCTCGCCAGCTGCGGTTGGTTCTGAGGCGATGCTCGTCCTCGATCCACCAGTAGTCCTTCAGCAAATC
>CALFVE010000334.1 GCA_937928475.1 uncultured bacterium
GCCACTGGGGCCGGTCCGGCGGTGGCCGGCCCGCCGGGACCTGCCGCGGGTCCTCCGGGAGCGCCTGGAGCGCCGGCTGCGCCGGGCGCGCCCGCGGGTCACTCCCCGGCTGGTCCCCCCCCACCTGAGGCTGGGCCCCCGGGTGTGGGTGCCCCGGTAGGTCCCGCTCAGCCCGCGGCAGCCGCCGACGCTGAGGCCAGCAAGCGCGCCCTAGACTTTGTGATCGGTCTCATCAAGGCCGGCCGCGTCGGGGGCCGTTCCCCGTCTCCACTTCCTGGCGTGGCCGTCAAGATCCCGCCCGTGCGCATTGTAGCGTATTCGCCCCGCGACGCTGCGGTCTTGGCCAAGCAGTTCAGCCTACGCCGCGATCCCGTCAATGCTTGGGGTGAGCGCGCCTGGGACCGCGACGCGCAGATCTACGAAGACTTGCTGGATCAGGCCGCTGGGCGCCGGCCGACCGGCCCCGCCGCCCGCGACGCCGCCGACCAGGCGTTGGTGGCGGCTGTGGCCGAGATCCCCGCCAGCGGGGTCGCCCCAGGCCCACCCGGCGCCGCCCCTCCTACCGGGGCCGCTCCCGCAGCGGGCACTCTCGGGGGGCCATCGCTCGGCGGTCCGCCAGCCCCGGGCCCTGCCACCGGCGGCGCCCCGCTGGGGGGACCATCTCCGCCACCCCCGCCGCCGGGCCCACTGTAGCCTGCGCTGCGCACCTCTATCCCGAAAACCCAACAGGCCCCGACCTTCCCGGCCGGGGCCTGCTCGCTTGTGACGACCTCTCCGCAGCAAACACCTGCGCGTGTCCGAGCACAGACCACCGACATCCCAGGACGGACATACAGGGTTGCCAGGCTCGCAGAACCATCGCGCAGATGAAGGACTAGTATCGTCCAGGACGAATAGAAATATATGAATTGTGCGCCGTCTCAATGACGCTGGGAATGTCGGCAGGAGGGGAAGGTGAGAGGGCACATGGAAGCTCTCGAAAAGGGAATCTCACTGCTGAAGCAGGAGAAGTTCGCCGAGGCGATTGCTTGCCTGCGCGAGGTCGTGGAGAAGGAGCCGACAAATCAGCGTGCACTTCATTACTTGGCTACTGCCTACGCGGTCTCCGGTGATTATGCTAACGCCGAGCTCGTGGTGCGCGGGCTCCTCACACTGCTACCTGAAAACCCTGTAGTATGGTGCAACCTCGGGACTGCGCTACGGAAGCAGGGACGTTTCCACGAGGCCCGTGCAGCCCAGCTCCGTGCCCTGGCCCTAGAACCGCACTACCAGAAGGCCCGGGTTGAGCTCCTCAAGATTGATCGCGACCAACAACGTGCGAGTGGGGATATTTCTCCCTCGGCCCATCCTTCGAGCCCAAGCCCTGCGGCGCCGCGTACCGTATCTCGCTCGCCTAACACCGTTCGGGCTCTGCTCGGCGTCACCGCCGTCGTTGTACTGTTGGCTGCGCTAGCCGCCATTCTGGCCCGAGCGTGGGCCACCTCCACCCCATCCCTCTTGCGTCAGGCCTATGCCGCACACAGTCAGGGCGACTTCCGCCGAGCTTGCCGCCTCTATCGCCGCGTGTTCGAGAAAGATGATTCGCTTGCGATGGCTTGCTTAGCAGCAGCGTACGCGGAGATGGGAATCAATCCCTTCGCCGGGCCTGATCAAATCGACCCCGAGAGCAGGTCTTCAGGACTGTTACCCCCAAATGGCTCGACCGATACCAAGCGCCTGGTCGCACGCCTACGAGACGCCACGGTGAAAGCCAGCTTCGGACTGACCGCACAACTGGATGCCGCTGACGCCTGGGCTCGGGCCGGTCTGAAAACCCTTCAGGACGTCCCCTTGGAACGGGAGGTAACCATGGGGTTTGGCATGACCGCAGCCGAGGTCGCAAGTCTATGTCACACTGTGCTCGCCGATACAGCCACGCTTCGGGCAGCAGCCAACCTGCTTCGCTTCTGTGACCGCGTGGATCGCATTCTTCGCACCGAGGAACGAAACCTCTCCGGTGCCATCGCCTCGCTGTATCACGTGTATGACCTGAAATGGGCCATTGAGTGGGGTCGGATCGCCCTGTATCACGCCGGGCAGGCAGTAGCATACGACCGGCATAACGACGAGATCACAAACGTGCTGCTGACCTGCCAGAAGATTGAGACCGCTTCCTGGGAGATCAGCGCAGCGCTGAGAGACCTAGGCGAACTGGCCAGGATGGTAGGTAGGTAGGCTCCCGAACGTGCCCCTCGAAGCGAGACTGGATGGCACCCCTGCCGCGGCCCACGTGGCCCTTCCGCGGTTGACCAAAGCCTCGCGACCGGAGGTCTGGCTCGCGTCGGGCTGGCAGACTCCCACCATGGCCGCGCCTCTCGCCTCCAGGCCTACACCCACCCGCGCAGCCGGACCGCCGCCGCCACCCGCTGCACCGCCACCAGGTACGCCGCCGTGCGCATATCCGTCTGGTATTGCTTGGCGGTCCCCAGCACGGCGTGATAGGCCTCGGTCATGGTCCGGTCCAGCCGCCGATTCACTTCCTCCGCCGTCCACCGGTCCCGCGAGTAGTTCTGCACCATCTCGAAGTACGACACCGTCACTCCGCCCGCATTGCACAAGAAATCAGGGATCACGTGCACCCCGTTGCGGAACAGAATCTCGTCGGCCTCCGGCGTGGTGGGGCCGTTGGCGGCTTCCGCCATTATCCGCGCCTTGATGCGCCCGGCGTTCTGCTCGGTCACCACATTCTCCAGGGCGGACGGCCAGAGGATGTCCACGTTAAGTTCCAGCAACTCCTCATTGGTGAGGCTGTCCGCTTCCGGGAAGCCCACTACCGACCCGGTTGCCTGCTTGTGCTTGATGACTGCCGGGATATCCAGGCCCGCCTCGTTGATGATGCCGCCCCGCGAGTCGCTTACGGCTAGGACCTTACAGCCAAACTGCCGCTGCCCGATGAGCGCGGCAAAGGACCCGGC
>CALFVE010000335.1 GCA_937928475.1 uncultured bacterium
GTGCATTAGGTATCGGCCGAGGCTTCCAGTCCGCGCGGCTCACAAGAAAAAGGCTTTGGCCCACTGTGCAGGCCAAAGCATCTGAGGCAGCTTGCTTAATGCTGCGAATCCGCATCGGTGAGGTGACAACCACTTCCCCCACCTCGAGCACGTAGAAGTGCTCCGCGGTGCTGGCCGCCGTGTCGGTCCACTCGTAGGAGTTAGGAGAACCGGCCCAGGGGCTGTGTCTGCACCGATTCGGGCACCAGTTGACTGTCGCGGTACACTCGGAACGTCTTTCCCGAGAGGGTCGGGGTTGGAAACTCGACCGTGGCTTTGATGGTGGCGCGGTCCATCGCGCCCTGCTCGCCGGGCACCGGGCTAAGTTGAGTCAGTCTCGCCCCGTACTGCGCCGGCTAGGTCCGACCCTCGCGGATCGCTTTCAGCACGGCGTCGGGCCTCAAGCGGTCGGCGTAGACCCAAGTCTTCCTGGCAAAGGTGCCCGCTTCCCAGGGCTTGTAGCCGTGGTAATCGCTTCCGGCCGTCACAAACGGGCGGTAACCCTCACGGATGAGGCGCAGGTAGAAGTCGAGGTCTTCCTGCCGCTGTTCGGCCTTGTCCACATTCCACATCTCCACTCCCGCCAAGCCCTGGTACTGTATCTGCCCTCCTGGCGCCTGGTCAGCAGGGCGCTTGTCATACCGGTAGTCCACGCGGCCGAGCAGGCTCAGCCCTCCGGAGCGCCCATCGTGCAGGAAACTGGGGTGAGCCGCCACGGGAAGCATCCCCCACTGGCGGATCTTGTTGATGATGTCCTGCTGCTTCCCTGGCTTCTCGCAGTATTCGTCCAGGACTTGACTGTCCAATTCCCGGATCACGCCAAGGGCGAGGGTGTGTGCAGCGGCCTCGTTGCCCGGCTCGGGGTTCTACCTGGCCCCAATCTCGGCCCCAGGGATCGCGACGAAGGTACCCTCCTTGGTCAGTCCCGCGACCTCGCCAGAGTACTTCGCGAAGCCCCAGGGGCCTCCCCAATTCAGAACCAAAGCCCCCAGCGAGAGGGAGAAAGGCGTCCCGTACTTGCTGGGCTTGTCTATCTGGTCATAGTGATCGGTGACGACAATGAACCTAGCGCCGGCCAGTTTGGTCGCCGTTGCTGCTGTGGCCGGCGAGCTGGCACCATCCGAGAACTGCGTGTGCAGGTGGATGATGCCTGGATACCATTCAGCAGCGTGCGACACAGGGAGCAAAGGCAGGCACAGCAGAACTGGAAGAACCCATTTCATCATGCATCGCCTCCTCAGGCTGGTTCAGTTCGGCCGACTAAATTCTCGGATGCCTATTCACCAGAGGGGGCAGACCTCCTCTGCGCCGCGGTCTCTCTGGTAAAGCCCACCGTGGATGGTACCACTCACGAGGTGGTATTCTGGAAAACGAAGCGAAGCCCATGATGTGATCCGGCGCCCTAGGTCTTATCTGATGTTGACTTCGAGCAACGCTCGAACGAGGAGCAAGGGATCTTCCGCACCCCGTGCTTATTAGTATCGCGGCGGCTATGCATTTTCATGCGAAGCTTCTCCCTGCGGGAGGGGGGAGCCTGCCCCTGCGACGGCGGCGGGCGGCGACCGGGGTATACTCGACTAGGTTCCGGCCGCTCGTGTATAATGAGAGGTGCTGCACGATACCATGCCGCCAGCCCGTACGCAAGGAGAAGTAGCATGAAGGAATACCTGTCGCCTCGCGGTCGGGTCTCGACCACCGTTATCATTGTCATCGTGGCCGTTATTGTGTTGGCGCTAGCCATTACGGCCTACTGGTTCTTGCTCAAGCCCGGCCCCGAGCAGGTGGTGCAGAGATTCCTCATGGCGGAGGCGCTGGGCGACTACCGAACGCTGCGGACCCTGCTGGTGTCGAACGTGGCCCGGCAACTTCCTCCCGACGAGGACTTGCCGCCCCCGCCCAAGGAGCCGAAGATCCCGGAGATGGACATCGGCAGGGCCAGCATTGTGGGCGATCGGGCAACGGTAGCCGTGAAGACCAAGGGCCCGGCCATCCCCGGTCTGACCTATGGACGACTGGAGCAGACGACCAACGTGGTGCTGGTGAAAGAAGGCGGGCAGTGGAAGGTGGACCCCATCGCCACCGCTGAGGCCTCCCGGGGCGGAACCAGCGGGCTGGCCCTGCCGGAGGGACCGTCCGGCGGTCCTTAGGCGCAAGCGGGCCGGAGCCCGGTCGGCACAGCGGCGGGCCGGTGGCAGCCGGCGCGGGAGCGGTGGGGAGCAGAGTATGGACCTGACCAAACTCACCCTGGAGCCACGCCCCCCCCAACGGGTGAGCGAGGAGGAGCCGGGGCTACGGGTGGGGGCCATTCACGTGGTGCTGGTGGGCAGCGGCCTGCTGCTGCTCTTGCTGCTGGCGGCGGTGACGGTCGCGCCGCGCAAGCCCTCGGAGCGGCCCCTGTACCGCAGCCTAGCCGGTCGCGTGCTGCGAGCGGCGCCGCCGAGCGGCGTGGCCCCGGAGGGAGTCGCCCTGCTCAAGCAGATGGCGACGGCTGCCCAGGCGGTGCAGAGCCTGCAGGTGGACGGCATCTACAGCATCGGCTCCGAAACCGGCGCGCTCAGCCATCGCCGCGAGGGCTCCTTCCACCTAGTCTTCCAGGCACCCAACCGGCTCAGCCAGTATCTAGAGACCACCGGAAAGATCCAGACCGACCGCATCGTCGCCGACGGACACGCCCTGGTCCTGGAGGTGCGAGCGGCGAACCTGGCCCTGCGCATGCCGCAGCCAGAAAGCGCGGTGGGGTTTGCCGAGATCATGTCGGCGAGCCTCCCCGGTACGCAAAGCCCACTTGACCTCTTTCATCTGCGGGCGACCGGCCTCGATCTCGAGGCGCTGGAGATGGTCGCGCTGGGGGTGGACCGACACGATCCCTGGATTCGCTCGCAGCAGCCACCGGAGGACAGTGTGGCCCTGACCGTGCGCTTCCGAGGCTGGCCTCAGGCCACGGTGTGGATGGACCAGCAGACCTACCTGATCCGGCAAATCGCGCAGGAGATCAGCGGGGAGGAGGCGCAGGCGATGGCCAACCGGCTGGGCGGCGTGGCCCCAGTGCTGTTCCGCAGCCTGGCACCGCCCACCCGGGTGCGGGCGGTGCTGCGGCAGTTCATCACTGGCCTCAATGTGCCTCTGCAGGGAGCGCCCTTTGACTACTCGCTGCCGGCGGGGGTACAAATGGTGGACGTGAGCACGTGGGAGGAGGCCCGGCGGGTGATGATGGAGCGGCTGGGTGACGCGCTGGCTGCCGAGGCCTTGCAGAGCGACGAGATGAAGGTGGAGCCGCCACCCCAGGCTGAGGGCCTAGCCACGCCACCGTAGAAGAAAGACAGCCTCTGTCCCCTGCGGCGCTGAGAAGACCGCCGGTCTGTTTTTCGCCTCCAGGAGGACAATCGCCGTGCAGATCCGCTCGCTTAGCCTCGCCGATGCTCCCGCCCTGCTGGAGCTCTACCAGTCTCTCCCCGAGTCGGTAACCTGTTTCTTCCAGCCCTGGCCTCAGTTCACCGAGGAGGTCATCCGCACGCACCTAGCCGACGCGGACGCAGGCAAGAACCTGGTGCTGGGGATCGTCTCGGAGGAGGGCGGGATCGAGGGAACTGGCTTCCTGTGGAATGTGGACACTGACACGCCCACCCTCGGGATTGGCCTGCGGGAGCGGATTCAGGGGCAGGGCTGGGGCCGGCGGATGATGGAGGCGCTCCTGGCCGAGGCCGACGCCCGGGGCAAGTCCGAGGTGAGATTGACGGTCCTCAAGACCAACCACCGAGCCTTGCACCTGTACCAGAGCGTGGGTTTCGTCATCACTGGAGAGACCAAGTTCCGTGAGGAAGCCGACTCCTGGTGCATGGCGAGAGTGAAGCCCCCGTAGAGGGGCAACAGGCCTCACCCCCCGGCCCCACTCTCCTGGCACGAGGGCGCAGCGGGGCACGGCCGCCGCGCGGGCCGGAGCAGCCCGCGTCCGGCTGTGCCGGGCACCCCATGCGGCCTCTCTGGCAGACGACGGCGCACGCAACCCCCACCCTTCAACTCACCCCTCCCCAACATCCACTATCCGCCCTCCACTATCCTCCCCTTCCTCACCACGATTTCCCCGTGAATCATCTGCGGCCGGAGGTACTCCACCACATACTCTCCTGGAATCAGCCCCACGGTCTTCCCGCCGCTGTCTATGATGCTGGAGTGCCCGGGGTGGTAGTTGTCCACCCCGTCATCGCCGGAGAGGTTGCAGCAGATCATCGCCAGATGATGCCGGACGCACTTTTCGATCGCCCTGCCCAGGAAGCAGACCTTCTCCATGTCGCGCAGATAGGACTTGAGTTTCTTCGGATCTTCCAGGTCGGCGGCATGCTTCATGAACTTGCGCCCGCCGCCGCCGGCGGTCGGCCCCAGGTAGACCTGCGCGCCCCAGGCCACCATCTTGTTGTAAATGCCGGGAATCCCTGAGTCGGCGCAGATGCACACGCCGAACTTGACCCCGTCCACCGAGAAGATCTTCCGCTTCTCGGGGCCGGGGACCAGGCCGGCCTGCAGTTCTTTGGGGGTGAGATTGTGCTTGCGCTGGACGATAAGTCTCCCCTCGGGCAGGGCGATGAAGGCGCTCATGTGCAAGGCGCGCTTGCCGCGTTCGATGGTGCCGGCGGCGATGGCAATCTCGTACCGCTTCGCCCAGGCCAGGAGTTTCTGGGCCACGGGGTCCTCGGCGGAGGGAGCCACGGCGAGCACTTCGGGGGTCAGCAAATAGCCGGTGATCGCGCCCTCGGCGAAGAGGATCAATCGCGCGCCGGCTTTGGCGGCCTGCTTGCTGAGCGCCTCGATCTGGCGCAAGTTTCCGGCGACGTCCCCGGGTGTAGCGACGATCTGCCCCGCCGCCACGTGGATGGTTTGGGTCTTTGCGGTAGGCATGAGGGGCCTCCTTCGGATAGTCGCGAGTCGCGAGTGAGGAGTCGCGGACGCTGAACACAGTTAGGGCACGCCACCGGAGAGCCTGCTCTGCGGAGGCGGCGGCTGAAGGCCAGGCACAGCCGGGCCTGAAGCCGGCCCGCAGCGTCTGCACCCGTCCGGGCGCGGGTCGGTCTCCCGCTCCCCGACACCGTTGTGACCCCTCGGCTGGCTCCTCCTGGAGCAGACGAACGCTCCCTACCACAACTCTTCCGGCACCGAGACAGCGCACGCCCCCTTCTTCGCCGATTCCTCAGCGGCAAAGACCACCGCCACGGCCCGGGCGCCGTCCAGGAGCCCCGGATAGACCGGGGTTCCCTCGCGAATGCCCCGATAGAAACTGCGCAGGTTGCCGTTAGGCTCGCCGGCGGCCACCAGCGGTACCGACTCCCGCGGTTCGTACTTGCCGTCCAGGTGCGTGACCTGGATCTCCAGCTTGGTGCCCTCCTGAAAAAAGCGCGCGTCTCGATACAAGTTGGCCTTGGTGCCGAAGATGCTCAGGGTGTGCCGGTAGGGCGTCACGTGGTAGGCGTTGAGCGTCCCCACCAGGCCCGAGCTGAACCGGAGCAAACAGACCGCTACATCCGCAGTACGCGAAGTATGCACGTCGTAGCGCATCATGCAGGAGACCTCGCGGATAGGTCCGAAGTAGAACATGAGTTCGTGCAGGCTGTGCACGCCGCACTGGAAGAGCATCCCGCCGGGGTTCTTCTCGGGATCGGCGCGCCACTCCTCAGGCTTCATCAGGAGGCCTCCGCTGTGCGCGGTGGTCTCCTCGAAGGCGGCGACGGCGCCGAGTTCGCCGCTCTCTATTTTCTGCTTGATGGTGAGCGAGACTGGGTTGCTGCGATGGTCTTCATGACCGACGCCGATCACTACCCCGGTACGCCGTTGGACCTCCAGCAAGGCGTGGAGCTCTTCCGGCGTAGAGCACAGGGGCTTTTCCACGTAGACATGCAGGCCGCGCTCGGCGGCGGCGAGGGCCTGCTCGGCGTGGTACTTGGCGCCGGTGGAGATGACGATGGCCTCCAGGCCCGGATAGTCGAGCAGTTCCTCATAGGAGCCTACCGGCACGGCGCCATCTTCCGCTTCGGCCTGGGCCAGCGCCTCCGGATTGTAATCATAGGCGGCGACCAGTTCGAATAGCCCGGTCTCGCGCATGGTGCGACGGCGATGGGCCCCAAAGTGTCCGACGCCGACTTGACCGACTTTGAGTCTTGCTGCGGACATAATCTTGATGGATCCTCCGTTCCTAAGATAGCAACCCGCACCTGCTTAGAACTCCAGAGTCACCCAGGCGCGCTCCAGGGTCTGCGGGTGATGAAACGACTTAGCCACCTCGGCCTCGTTCAGCAGACAGAAACGGGTATCATCGGCAAGCAGATGCTCGGGAAAGGCGACCTGCCCGCCCGTCTCGACGATCGCCCGCGGCAGGCGCTCCTGAGCCAGATCAATTAGGCGCGCGGTGCGAATCCCCAGGTGCGCGACGCCCGGCGAGAGCAGGCGAACGAAGCGCGTCTCAGGCGGGACGTCAGCCGTGAAGGTGTAGTCGGTCGGCGCAGGATAGAAGTCAGTGGAAGCCGCCAGAGCGGAGCGGCCCAGAGGGACCGGCGTCCAGGTCTCCCCGTCCGGGGAGACCTCGGCCAGGAGGCGCTGCGCATTGGCTTCGGGCATCATCACCTCCACCACCAACCGCAGGCTCGCAAAGGGCGGTCTGCCCGGCGCGGGGTTCTCGGCAAAGGCGGCCAGTTCCTGCGCCCACTGTGCCGTCTTCTCCCACTCCTCCTGCATCCGCTGATGAACATCTTGCACCGGCTGAATCCCCTGCCGGTCCTGCTCCCAGAGGCGGGCCATCTCGGCGGCGTCCTGCCGTTGCCGCTCGGCAACCGCGGCGAGTTGCTGAGCGTAGCGGGTCAGGTCCCGCCCCGCTTCTGCTTGCCCGCGCCCAGCGAGCAGCGCGCGAGCGCTGAGAGCGGCCTCGTTGACCAGCCAGGCGCTGTCCAGCGCATTAACCCAGCGGCCAGCGCGCAGCCGGTAGTAGGGTAGCAGATGCGCAGCCAAGCCCGACTGGAAGACGGGGAGGTTCCGGCAGGCCTCCGCGGCCTGCTGCGCCAGCCGCCAGCGCTGCGCCTGGCCGCACTCGGGCAAATCGCGGCGGTAGCGCAGGAAGCGGGCCGGCCCCTGGCCCTCTCCGCCGGGGCTGCGCACATTATTGGCGTTGGCGGCCAGCAAAGTGACCGCCGCCATCTCCCGGGTGCCAAACAGCGCCTGCGCCAAGCGCGGATAGGCCGCCGGCGGCGGCTCCAGCAGCTGCGCCCAAGCGCAATCAGCGCCGTAAGCCAGCGCTCCGATGAATTCCCCCAGCAGTTGCTGGCTCATTTCCCACTGCGTCAAGTAGAGCCCCGCCGCGTCATAGAGCCGGGCGGTACGCGCGGCCGTGTAAGTCGGAAACTCGCGATCCCAGGGAGCCAGTAGCACCTCAAAGCCGGCCTCCCGCAACACGCCGGTCTGGTCAACTCGCTTCCAGTTCAGGTAGGGCACCGGCACTTTGTCCACGATCGGCTCGTAGTACCAGTCTATCATCAGAATGTCGCGCGGCAGGGACTCGATGATCTCCGGCCAGTAAAACAGCATGTCGTCCCACATCTGCATCCGCTTGCCCCGCGCTGCCAGCAACTCGTGCAGGCGCTGCACATGCCGTCGGTAAATCTCTCCCTCACCGTGCTGCTCACGCACCGGCGCGCAAAGGCTGCAGGAAGCCAGGATCCACGTCTCGTCCAGGCCGACGTTGAGGAACGGGGCGCTGAAGGCCGCCGCCAGGTCGTCAATCATGCTCTCCAGCAGTTCCCAGGTTTCGGGCAGGGACGTGCAGATGACGTTGTTGGCGGTCATATGCCGGCGGAAGGCCGGGCCCTCCCGGGTCTCGCTGAGATGCCGCCAATTGGGATGCTCCAGGAGCCAGTCGAAGTGCCCGAGCAGGTTGGGAGCGGGGATCAGCTGCATATGCCGCTCCCGGCAGAAGGCATCAAGTTCACGCGCCTGCGCGGGAGTGAGCGCATCGGGGCTGCAGGCCTCACGGCAGGTGGAATAGGCGAAGGCGTTCTCCAGGTAGAGGTAGCACTGGTTGAGTTTGAACCCCGCCATCAAGTCAACCGTGCGCTTGAGCGTGGCCATGCTCTCCATCTGCCGGCCCAGGTCAATCTGGAATCCGCGCCAGGGGTGGCGCGGCCAATCCCGGATCTCCACGCAAGGGACGGTGCGCTGGGCGGCGGCGAGTTGCCGCAAGGTATGCAACCCGTAGTAAAGCCCGGCGGCATCGGAGGCGACCAGGGTAGCCCCCTGTGGATCGAGGCGCAGGGCATAGGATTCGGCCGAGGCGGGAGGCATGGGGCAAAGCGGCGCCGGCGGCTCACCGGCGCCGCCGACAAAGAGGGTGAGAGGCGGAAGCGGCTGCTCACTTCGCGGCAACTGGGGCCAGCAAGCCCGGACTGCCTCGAGACTGCCGGCGTTGCCGCAGAGCCGCAGCCTGCCGAGCGCAGGCGTCCATTCTCCGGAGAGAGACGCAATCTCCGCGGGCCGCGGCACCAAACCGAACTGCTCGCAACAGTCTGGGGACATGGCGCTTTTCATTCCCTTGAGGTCAAGATACGGGGGGATTCGCCCTGCGGCGAGCGAGGTCCTTTGCGGGGTGTCTCCGCGCCCGGAGGCTGGCGGTTCCTTCCACCTGCGGGCAGGCAAGGATGCCTGCCCTACGCGTCGCGCAGGCTCCCTCGCGTCGCGCAGGCTCCCTCACGTAGCGCAGGCTTCCAGCCTGCGTCTGGTCAGCCTTCGGGCAGGCAGGGATGCCTGGTTCAGGCTCCTTCGGCGGGCAAGTGTGCTCCCCCTGCGCGACGGCACCGAGGGGCGCTTCTCAGGAGAAGACGACTGATACCCTACGAGGTGGGGAACTGCACCCGCAGAAGGCGCTGTTCACTCTCCACGATGGGGTCGCCGCCGGAGGGATTCGGGACCGTCGTCAGCGCGCGCACGATTCCTACCCCGGGCGCGAACCAGGCCGTGGTGTCGAAGGGCTGAGCGGTGATATCTACATCGTGCTCGCGTACCTGCAAGCAGGCGGTGTAGGTCCCTGCGGGCACCGTTACCGTGGCGTCGGTGGCCAGGATGTCCCAGTAGTGCTCCGGACGGAAGGGGTCGGTCCAATGCGCCCCCGCCAGCAGCGGCTCGCGCAGCCGGTAGTTGTAGTGCGGTACATCATGCGCCCCCTCACGCAAGTAGTAGATCTCGCGCAGGCCCATGTCATCGTGGCGCAGGTACATAGCGGCGGGAGGCTCGTGCGGGTCGGTGCCCTGGATCTGCAGTTCCCACCAGACCAGGCCCTCCAAAACCACCTGCCGCTGGCTGGTGACGGTGAGGGTAGCCTGCTGAGCGGGACGGGCCCCCGTGGGGCTTACCGCAGTGCCGGTGTAGACCCACTGGTTGCCGACGGCGAAGGGATAGTAGATGGCGGTAGGGGTGGCGCCCGCCGCCACTACCGAGACCGTGAGTGGGGGGGAAGTGAGGCGGCCGTAAGTGGCGGTGATCTGGGTGGTGCCGGGAGCCACTGCCCGGAGCAGGCCGCTAGCGCTGACCGTGGCGACGCTTGGGTCGCTGGAGTTCCAGGTAACACGCGTAGTCAGCGAGTACTCTTGCCCGACGCCGGTCTTGCCGGAGGCCAACAGTTGTACCTCGTCCCCGACGGTGGCCGCGATGGGCAGGACTCCGCTCTCGGTGACCCAGTAGTAGGCCAGGGCGAGGCTCACGAAGGCGGGGAGGCCTCCCCCACCTCCCCCACAGCCCAGCACCAGGCCAAGCAGCAAGCAGACTGTCAAGCTAGCGCAAAGCGGGGCTACTCGCTTCATCGGGTTCCTCTTCGGTTCGGGCGCGGCTATCGCTAACAGGACGTTGGCGCCGGGGGGTTTGTTCCCAAGAGGATAGTGTGGCGGCCACCAGGAAGGCCCTTCCCAGCCCCGGCTTCACACCGGCAGATTGCGCAAGAAGTCCACGGCTCGGATGGTGTCGCCCACGCGGTCCTGGCCGATCTCGCGCTCGATGGCAAAGAAGCCCTCGAAGCCGGCCTCGCGCAGGATCCTCACATAGCGCGGCCAGTCAATCCAGCCCTGGCCCAGGGGGACTTCCAGATGGCTGCCGTCCTCACGGACCAGGGCGTCCTTGGCGTGCGTGTGCCGTACCCAGGGGGTGAGCAGTTCGGCGCCGCGCTCGGGCTGGAAGTGCTCGTCGGCCCATTCCTTCGTCCAGGGCCGATCCCACATCTCCGCTAGCATCACCGGCCAAATGATCAGGTTCGCGGGATCAAAGTTCACGCCTACCGCCGGGCTGTTGACGGTCTCTAGCACCTTCTTCAGCACCCAGGGCGGCTCGGGACCCGTCTCCCAGCACAGCGTTGCCCCCACCTTTTCCCCGTGTTCAGCGAGTTCCCCGACGGCGTCAATCGTCGCTGCCCAGCCGGGGTCGCTCTCCTCCCAGGGAATGACCCCGCAATGGGCCTGCCACAGACCGCACTCCAGATCGGCGGCGACCTCCAGAGCCCGCTTGCCCAGGGGAAGTATCTTCGCGTGTTCCTCGGGGTGCGCCAGTTCGCCAAT
>CALFVE010000336.1 GCA_937928475.1 uncultured bacterium
CCTCTTCGTCGAACTGGGCGAGGGGGGAGGGGCTTGCGGCGCGCACCAGGCTGCAGTCAACGAGACGAGCAGGAGCAAGAATGCACAAGCGATTATGAGTTTCATAACTCGAAATCCTTCCCTGAAGTTGACGGCGTTGCGGCCCAGACTCGATAGGGCCGGGTATTCAGTGCTTGCCAAAGGGGGACGATCCCACCGGGCTGGCAGACCCGCCTATAAGTCGCTGCTTGCCGACTGCCGTCGTCGTTCCTCTCGGCGGCCGAACAGCAGGTACAGCGACGGCATGAACATGAAGGTGAGTACGAGGGAAAAGAGCAATCCCCCGATGACCCCCACGGCCATCGGCTTGAGCAGCTCGGTGCCTTCACCGATACCCAGCGCCAGCGGCAGCAGCCCGACAATGCCGACGAGCAGGGTCATCAGCACCGGCCGCAAACGAACCATAGCACCCCGCTTGATGGCCTCCTCTAGACCCATGTCCTGCTCCTGCAGTTGCTGCACATAGCCCAGCAGTACCACGCCGTGATTGACCTCAATACCGGCTAGGATCACAATCCCGATGAGCACAGTTACGCCCAACGGCACCCCCGTAATCAGCAGCGCCAAGGAGACGCCCACCAGGGAAAGCGGAACGCGCGCCATGATAACAAATGGCAGCGAGAAGGACTCAAACTGGATGGCCAGCACCACGTACGCGAAGAAGAGCGCCAGGGACAGGATCAGGATCAGGGCGCGGAAATTCTGCCTCATCTCTAGAGCGGTCGCCCCCAGGCGCATGGTGTAACCGGGGGGAAGCGCAAATCCCTGCAAGGCCCAGGCCACGCGGGCGTTGGCTTCTCCCGTGGACACTCCGGCAGTGTCGGCAGTTACCTTGATAATGCGCATCTGGTCGTAGCGGTTGATCTGGGTAGGACCCACCACGGGCACCACCCGGGCCACGTCACCCAGCACAAAGGTCCCTCCGCCCGGGGACGGCAGGACTAGTTGCTCGACGTCCGTCCGATTGGTGACGGTGCCCTCGGGAGGCTTGAGGCGGATGTTGTAATAGTAGCCGCCCTCGTGATAGCGCGTCGGCGTGATGCCGTCAATAAAGGTGCGGACCGTACGGGCAATCTCCGCCGCCGACAGACCGAGGTCGGCCGCCCGGGTGCGGTCCAGCTGGATTTGGTATTCGGGCTTGCTGACATCCAGAGAGACGTCGATTTTCGCCAGGCCCGGGATATCTCGAAGCCGCCCCTGAATCTGAGCGGCTACCTCGGCCATCCGCTCGAGAGGCTCACTGCGCGGTGCTCTGATCTCCACTTCCACGGGGAACTCACCGATGCTGCGGATACCTTTCATCTTCGTGTGCATGACCTTCAGGCGCGCGCCGGGCACCATGGCGGCCTTGGTGATCTCCGGGCCATACTTGTCCACCCACTGGTCGGTGTTCAGACTGCGCTCGTGGGGCGGCACCAACTCGATGTCCACTTCACCCTCGTTGGGGATCTCATAGGTCACCAGGCCCCAGACCATGCCCCCGGTGAGGCGGAAGTACTGCTTGACGCCCGGTACGTGGGCTAGTGCCTCTTCTACTCTCTGCAATACGCGATCGGTCTCGCCGACGGAGGTACCGGTAGGCATTCTCAGTTTGGCGGTGACATAGCCGTCATCCACCCTGGGTAAGAACTCCGAGGCGACGAGTTTCAAGGAGCCGAGGCCGATCACCGTCACCACCAGGATGCTGCCTAGCACCAGCCAGGGACGGCGCAGGCACAGGTCAAGAACAGGAGCATAAGACCGCTGCAAGCGGGCGATGGTGCGCCGGGCCAGGTTGGCCACCAGCCCCAGTCTTTCCGCTCCGGAGCGTCCCTCCGGGAAAAACAGGTTCATCAGGGCAGGAGTCACCGTCAAGGCCGCCACCAGGGAGATGAGGATGATGATAGCCACCAGCAGGATTAGTTCTCGGAACAGTAGGGAGGCCAGACCGGGAACCAGCAGGAAAGGGAGGAAGAGCGCGATGAAGGTAAAGGTAGCCCCGACCACGGCTCCCCCCACCTCCTGCACGCCCCGACGTACCGGCTGAGGCTCTTCGGGATGCTCGGTCTGCAGACGCGAGATGTTCTCCATCACCACCACGCAGTTGTCGAGCAGCACCGTAATGGACACCACCAGACCGCCCAGCGAGAAAATGTTGATGGAGAAGTCCAAGAGATGGGCCAAGAAGAAGGCGCCCAGCAGCGAGAGGGGGAGTGTTGCCGTCACCACCACGATGCGCTGCCAACCCGTAAGGAAAAAGGCGGTGACCAGCACCACCAGGAGGCCGGCGATGACGGTGGCATCGCGCACACTGGCCACGGCGCGGCGCACATAGGCCGAGGAATCATAGATGATGGCCAGTTTCACGTCCGGGGGCAGGGCCTCCTCCAGCTCCTCCATACGCTGCTTGATGGCATCGGCCACCTCCACCGTGTTGGCAGCCGTTTGTTTGAAGATGGAAAGCTTCACACATTCTTGGCCGTTGAAGACGGTCTTGAGACGCTGCAAAGCGTGGGAATCCTCGATCCGCGCCACGTCTCCCAGGAAGACGGGGTGCCCGGCGCTGTCTTTGGCCACCATCACCTGGGCGAGGTCCTTCAGGCTGCCGTATTCTGCAAGGGTGCGCGCGACGTACTCTTTTTGCCTGCCGGTGACCCAACCGCCCAGCAGTTGTACGTTCTCGCTGGCGAGGAGGCGGGCGAGATCCGCAATGGTAAGGCCGTGGCCCTGCAGGGCGGCCTGATCCACGTGCACCCGAATCTCGCGCTCCAACCCGCCGGTGATCTCCGTCCCCGCGGTGCCTGGTACCGCGGTGAACTGGTCCTGCAGGTAGTTTTCCACCCAGGTACGCAGTTCCGTCAGGTCGCGTCCCTCCGAGATGACGGCCAGGTCCATGGTCGAAAGCTGGGAGGGGTCGGCCTTGATGATGATGGGGGCGCCGGCGTCGGTCGGAAGCTGATTTACGACGGTGCCCATCTTGGCGGTGACGTCTTGGTAAGCGACATCCACATCAGTGCCGTAGGCAAAGTTGACCAGGGCCTGGTACATGCCCTCGCTACATTGCGTATCCAGGTAGTCCAGGTTGTCCACGGTGGCCAGCTTGCGCTCGACGATGTCCGCGATGTTCTGCTCGATATCCTCCGGCGTGGCCCCCGGCCAGCGGATATTGACCTTCACCAGCGGGTAGGTGATGTCGGGCAGCAGGTTGACCGGCAACTGGGACAGTCCATAGAAACCAACCACGGCCACGGCGATCATCAACACCAGCACGGCTACCGGATGGTCTATCGCCCAGTGGGAAAGACCCATTAGCGGCTCTCCCCCTTCGGCGCAGTCTGCTCCGGACTGGGGGGAGCGCCCGGAGCGGCAGAAGGCAGGCTCGGCTCCGCAGGTTTGGCGCCCGCGCCCGCCTGAGGGACTTGGCCGGGGTGAGCCGCGCTGTCCCTCTTGCCTGCGACCTTGACTGGCATCTTGTCGCGCAGCATTTCCTGGCCGCCGACCACCAGTTGCTCACCCACGCGCAAACCTTCGCGAATCTCGGCCTTGCCGTCGGCCTCCAGGCCCACGACGACCGTCCGCAGGACCGCTTTGTCCTGCTCGACCACGAACGCCACTCGCTTGCCGCCCGGTCGGGCGAGGAGAGCGTCCGAGGGCACCACCGGTACGCCCGCAGCCTTCTCTAACACCAGGCGGACCTGCACCAGGCTGCCTACCGTGAGTAGCGTACCCGACGGCAGGGCGGCCTCAAAGGGCATGAGGCGCGTCTTGGGGTCGGCGCTGCGATAGACCCGGGTGACGGTAAGCGCCAAGGGCTTGTCCAGGGTTGCCCCCGTTACGGTCACCGGGGCACCCACGAAGAGCTGGGCAGCGTAGCGGTCCGGAACGGCCGCCTTGACGACCAGGTGACCGGCGGTGGCGATGGTGAGGACAGGAGCGCGGGGACCGGCCATGTCCCCGACGTCCAGGTAGCGGCGCACCACGGTGCCGGAAAGGGGCGCCCTGACCGTGCAATACGAAAGCGTCACCCGCGCCGCGGCCACTTTGGCCTCCGCTTGTTGCACCCGCTCCCGAGCGACGCTGATCTGCGTAACACTGGCTCCTTCTTCGAGCAGCGCCAGACGTTGGCGGGCCGCTTCCGTGGCCGAGCGGGCCTCGGCCAGACGGGCCTGGGCGTCGTCAAGTTCACGCTGAGGAATGGGGCCGGAGTAAAGCCGCTTGACGTGCGCCAGATCGGTCTCCGCCGCCTGCAACGACTCGCGCGCCGCCTTGAGCTGCGCCTCGGCAGATTGCTGTTTGGTGCGGGCGTCCTCCAACTGTTGCTGAGGTTGTGCGCGCAGCGTGTAGATCTCTTCGGCGCGCGCCAGCCCTTCCCGGGCGGTGTCGCGGCTGGCCTCAGCAGCCCGCAACTGCGCCCGCGCCGTCTCCAGGCGGACCTGGGCCTTGTCCACCGCCTCCTGCGAGGCGCCGCCGATGCGCTTCATCTCAGTAACTCGGTCCAGGTCACGCTCGGCGTCGGAGACAGCCGTCTGGGCGGCCGCCAGTTGCGCTTCGGCGGTTCGCAACCGCCCCTGCGCCTCCTGAACGCGCAGGCGCGGCTCTGCGTCCAACTCAACTTGCTCTTTGACGTACTGGTAGTTGCTGCGGGCATTGTCGAGGTTGGCAGTAGCGATTTCCACCTGTGCTCTGGCCACTTGCACCTTGGCCTCCGCGGCGGCGATGGTCTGCTCCGGCAAGCCTCCCGCACCGTAGACCTCCTGCGCGTGACGCCAGGCTTGGGCTGCCTTAGCCTCCGCCGCCTGGGCTTGCTGGTAAGCAGCCCTGGCCTGGGCAATCTCCTGGGGTCGCGGCCCCGCCAGGAGGTCCCGCAACTGCGCCTGCGCCACGCGCGCCTCCGCCTCAGCCATCTGCACCTGGCGCCGGGCCTCCGTATCGTCCAGGCGCGCCAGCACAGCGCCGGCCTGGACCGCGTCGCCCTCGCGGTAGGGCAGGGCCATGATCCGCTGCTCGATCTTGGCCGCCACGTCGGCCTCGGTGCTGGCGGTGACCGTACCGGTAGTTTCATGGGTCAGGACAACGTCGCCGCGCTCCACCGGCGCTACGCTTACCGGCGGTGCCTTGGGCCCCTCCTGAGCCTGCACACGCGGCTGCCCCCGCTCGCGGGCGGCGATCCCCACGACTACGCCCAGGACCAACAAACCGGCAATGATGAGACCGCTACGCTTCCGGTTCATGGTGCTATTGGTTCCTCTCGGAGGTTGGCGGTGTGGCCGCTGGGTCCTCGCCCAGTGCGAGCGCCAGCTGAGCCTGGGCTGTGTAGTAGCCGTACACCG
>CALFVE010000337.1 GCA_937928475.1 uncultured bacterium
TCCCGGGCGACGGCGTAGATGTCATACACATCGTACTTAGTCCCCGCAGGGACCTGGAAAGTCAAGAGAAACGACCGGCTCTGCCCAGAGCCGAGCGTGAAGTTCTGGCTGGCGCCCTTCCAGCCCGCGGGCAGACGCAGCGAGACCTGCCCGCTGATCTCCTTGTCCTCCAGGTTGGTTACCGTTAGTCGGGCCTGCCCGCTCTCCCCCGCCACCACCGGCGCTACCTTCTCCAAAGCAAGGAATGGCTCAGACCTCTCCAGCAGCAACACGGCGACGATCTCTGTAGCCGGAAGCGTGAAAGCGTACTTGTCGCCTTCCATCCTGACCGGGAGGGGGTGCAGTTGGGCCTTGGCATCGTAGTACCAGGCGCTCCTCAGCGTCCCCACCCGCTCTTTGGTTACCGCCACAGGACATTCTTTCTTCCCCGGATTGCAGGCCACCACTAGCGCCCCGCGGTTTCCCCCATCGTTGCGGACATAGAGTTTGGCATGCACCGCCTCCTCGCCGACCTCCAGGCCCTGATCATCCATAAAACGCGAGCGGAACTGGAACTGACTGAAGCGTTGGCGGAAGGCTAGCAGGCGGGCGGCCTTCTCCGGATGCTTGTCGAAGGTCCAGTCCATTGCGCCGAACTTCAGCCCGTAGACGGCGGCCAGTTCCATGTACCCCTCTGGCCACTTGCTGAAGGGGAAGCAGGGCATCTCGTAGCCGTGGATCACTCCAATATTCCAGGGGCAGGTGTAGCGGTAGACCTGTGGCGCGTTGTCCGCGTAGAACAGACCCAAATCCAGGCCGGTTAGATAGATGTCCCCCATGCCCTCTCCGGCGAAGATGGTTCCCGGCCGAGTCCGCCGGGCCTCGGCCTTGATCCTCCCCAGCCAATCCAGGAAGCCGTTGGCCCACAATCCGTAGTCGCCGTGGCCGTGCTCCAGATTCTTGCAATCCTGGGTGCCCAGGTCGTAGAGCCCTGCGCCGTCCAGATACATGCCGTCGTTGCGATAATCCCGGCAGTACTTGTCCAGGACGATGTGGCGGTTGTACTCTTGCCACTTGGTGGCCGCCAGGCACACGTTGGCCTCACAATACACGCCGTCCGGCGAACGCAAGGCACCGTCATACAGGCGCACGCCGACCTCGGGGTAGAAGCCGGCAGGCGGCACCTCATCTTCCGGGTACATAGACAGGGGCACAATCCCAGCCCGCATCCCACCAGGGCCGCGATGGAAGGTGGGGTTGATATTAGAGGGGAGGTTGTAAGAGATAAACCGATGCCCCATCTCATGGTGTTTCTGGACTCCGGCTCGGAACTCTTCCTCTGTCCCCAGCAAGCGGTGCAGGACCGGGGTGGCCCAGTAGGCTTCGCAACTGGCCATCTGCGCCCACATGGCGATAATGGGGAAAGGCGGGTCTTGCATAGTAATCCGGCGGCCGCCCTTCGGGCGACCTTTGGAAAGGTCCACAAATCGGCCGAGGTGGATCATGTGGCAGTCGGTCCACCCCTCCACGTCACGCAGCCAATCAGGTACGTCCCGCAGTTTGGTCATCCAGGGCTCTGCCCACTCCCGGTAGCGGTCGGCGCCCCAGTGCCAGTCGCCCTCATGCACGCCGATCACTACCTCCGGCACCTGCACCGGCCCGGTGCGCTTGTTCACCAGCATCCGCTTGTCGAAGCCCAAGTTCACGTAGGTCCCCGGCTGGGAGGCGAAGCGCCAGCCGGTTTCCGTGGGTGGCAGTGGTGTGCCCCCCGCCTCTGCGCGGGGGCGGTCCTCGGCACCGTTGGAGAAGGTCAGTTCGGTGAGGCGGTATTGCTTGTCCTCACAGGCGTAGTAGAGGCCCCCGCCGGTGTCGTCCCACAGGTCCATCCAGCACATAGTGGCCATCCCCGGATAGCCCAGAGGGCGGTCCGTATAGGCGGTGCGGGGGTACTCCAGCGCCGCCGGGTACTTGGCGATGCATCCGGTCAAGATGGGGGTGACCAAGTAGTCGTCAGTGCAATCCTCGCCGATCCGCAGTCCCTTCAGAGGGAGCAGGCGTACCTGGCTGATGTCATAGACACTGTTGTTGCTGAGATTCAGCGAGAACCGCGCCAGCGCACCGTCGAGCTTGGCCTTGACGGTCGCCTGGATTGCGCCGCCCATGAGTTCGTAGGCCAGGGTCATCTCGCCCTGGGCGGGCCCAGTCACTTTCTTCAGTTCCGCCTGCCCGAAGCCAATCTCCACCACGGTCTTGAACTCCGGCCGAAAGCCAGTGAACGAAAAGAGCGGCGTCTCCGCGCTCAGGTCCATGTACTCGGTTCTGGTCACCTTGTTGCGGATGCCCACCAGCGCGCCGTTTTCCCTGGAGAAGCGCAGCTGCATGCGCTCGTTTTCCAGGATCAAGGGCGGCATTTGCTTGGCCAGGTAAGTCAGTTGCACGCGGGAGACATACGGCGGGGAGCCGTCCGCATCGGCCTCCAGTGCCAGACGAAAGGTGAGCGGCTTGTCCGCCGGAACCGCCGACAAGTCCCCGCCCGGGGGTAACGGCTGCCAGGTGCGCCCGCCGTCCGTGGAATAAGAAACCCCCACCGTGCCCTTGCCGCCGGGGTTCTCCACAGTTAGCGCTCCCCACCTCACGAGATTCCGACGCCAGAAGGTCTCCGTGAGCGCTTCGCCACGCGTTGGGGCGGTCGAAGCAGCCGCTGTGCCTCCCAGACCCTGGGGGCGGAAGGCCGCATCCTTCACCAGCAGCACCTTATCTACCCCGGCGCCTCCGCACCAACCCGCCGGGGTGAGATTCCAAGAGTGCTTCCCCGCGGCCAGTTCATAGGTAGGGCCCTTAGTCCAGATCCACTGGTTGAGCACCTCGCCCTGGCTGTCGGTGATGATGTGCGTCTCCCCGCCGTCCATGTTCTCAGAGTGATTCCAGTGGCCCTGGAGCGGGAATGATCCTCGGTACCAGGCGGTGTAGGCGCCCGGCTCCTTGATCTCGAAGTGGAACTCCAAGTGATCCACGTGCGCCAGGTACAAGCCACCGGAGGCCTCGGGATGAGCGGCGAACCGCCCCTTGCCCGGCGTGAAGCGAATAACCGAGGCCCGCTCCGCTTCCAGCCACAGGGGATTTCCGCCCTCCTGGGCGTACTCATAGGTAGGCCGCAGCGCGCCGTTGCTGGTGTCGAGGTTGGTGGCCTGGGCGAAGCCGAGGGTGGCCACACGCTCCTGGGTCTCCGCAGACACTGAAAGAGCACAGGACAACAGTGCAAGCAGGATGACTACGAATGCGGGCCTGAGCATTTGAGTGGCCTCCGTGGGTCGGTGCTTGGCGGGAAAACTTCGCGCCTTTGTGGTTCCCGGCTAGTTTACTGCGGCATCATTCTCTTCCAGAGCGCGGCGCATCCTCCCACAGGCAGCCGGACAGACCTGGCATGTGACTGGAGAAGTCGTGCGGCTGTCCACCTAGTTCTCGCCTCTGCTTCCCTTTTCCTCTGTGGCTTGGTAGACTAAGAGCCAGTTCGCACCTAAGGTGCCTCGACGGAAGCGCGAAATATCCATCTCTTGTCGGGTCTCGTCGCATACCTGTCGTCAGAAGTGGCACGAGATGGTATCGTCAATCCCCGACGTCTGTGGGAGGTCGCCGTATGCTCTTGCGGCTAATTCTTGTAGGCTACGCGGTCTTGTTACTCATTGTGGTGTGTCTGTCGGTCGGATATCTTGCTGTTTTTCACGAGGGGCTCGGTGGGAGTGCCGAAGAAGGGACGGACTGGGGGAACCTAAGACTACTGTTGATCGGCCTGGGGCTGGGAATTCCAGCATTCGTCTTACTGCAACGAGTCCGCGTGCCCGAGTTTCGAGCAGCGCACGTCCGCGGTGTGCTTGCGGTCATTTTGCTTATGGCCGCTGCAACCCGTGTCCTTTGGTTGGTTCTGGTTCCTACGGACCAGCGGAGTGACTACCGGGTGTACCACTTGATGGCAGTGGGACTTGCGACCCAAGGAGTGTTCAGCCGCCCCGGGGTGGACGAGACACCCGCCTCCGTGACTACAAGACCTCTGGAGCCCACTGCCTACACCATGCCAGGCTACCCTGTGCTACTCGCAGCGGGGTACCGAGTGTTCGGTCCAAGCGAGGCCTGGGGATACGCCCTGAACATCATGCTGCTATTGGGCATGCAACTGGCTCTCTTCTATTCAATAGGACGCTCCGCCAGCCCGGCATGGGGCCTCTTCGCCGCGGCCGCCGTCGGGGTACACCCCTCCCTGGTCACCGCCACGTCAGCCCTCGGCACCGATCTCGCAGGGAGCGCACTGCTAGTCGTCTCTGCTGCGCTTCTTCTGCGCTCGTTGACACAGTCGGGCGCGGGCGCCTGGTTAGCGGCCGGTGGGTCCGGGCTCAGCCTCGGGGCGGCTATTCATTGCCGACCCTTCCTGCTCGCCCTTGGGCCCCTCTGGCTGCTAGGCCTGTGCCTGCGTCCAAGTTCAACGCAGAGTTTGAGGCCAACGAAGCTCCCGGCTGCCGCTGCATTCTTCCTGGCGCTTAGCGCGACGCTCGTCCCCTGGTATGTTCGAAATTGCCTGGTCTTTGGTCAGCCCTTGTTCACAACCACCGCGAACTCGTTCGCCTTGTTCATTGACAACATAGAGGAATTCTCCGATCCGGGAGGGAGATTTGGGCCGCAGATCGCCGAGAAAGACGAGATCAAGGCTGCCGCCGTCGCCAGGTACCAAGCCCGAGCGTGGATCGCCGCCCATCCTAAGCGCTTTATCTTCCGGGGCGCTCGTCGCATAGGCATGACGTTTGCGACTGATCAAGGATTGCTGGGCTGGATTGGTACTGTTGGCCCACGCGAGGCGCCTCGCGAAAATTTGGGCAAACGGGCACGCAGCCTCATCACTGCCGTGTGCAACGTCTGGTGGGGCATCTTGGTAGGGGCTTTGTTGACCGGCCTGTGGACTGTCGCAACACAAGGGCCTCCGTCACGAACGCTCGATTGGCCGTCTGCGGCATTCTTAGCCGTCGGGCTGTTCGTCCTTCTGCTTACCATGGCCGCGGTCTTCGTAGCCGTGGCCCATCCCCGCTACCACATAACATGGACTCCCTTCGCATATGCAGCGCTGGCCGTCATCCTAGGGACGCTCTGCCCTGACAAGCCCAAACAGTGCGCGTGACTCGCCGAGCTCGTCCTGTTCCACGTTCGGAGATGGCGATCGATCCTCGGGTTACCCGGGCACGTGCGGTGGAGCAGCTAGCACACCCCGAGCCGACAGACCTCGTTCAAGGCCGCGATGCATTGCTCTTGGGTGGCACCCAAACGCGTGTTCCGGGGCGACCCTCACCCTCCCTGGTCAATCCCGGATATCGTCAAACCAGGCTGTGGCCTTGTCCCCGGTGGAGTTGGTCAGCACCATCTCATAGGGCACGTCAATGTCGGCAGAGAGGAATGCGGCCTCAAGACTCTGGCACCCTCCCACCGGCCCCTACAGCTTCGGCCCCAGGTTCACGCGCACCTCCCGCTGCTTATCGCGCGCGCCCCAGGAACACAGGTTCATCCCCACGCCGGGAACGGTGGCGCTCCGCTCGGGCGCGGCTGGGTTGCCTGTGCGCCTTGGCTCAGTCTCATACGAACACCGGCACCTCCAGGCGCTCGCCCCCGTGCAGGGCCGACTGGTGCGCGAGCAATCCGGGCACCGACATCTCCAGCGCCTGCTTGATGCCGATCGGGGGCGGCGTGTCCTCAATGATGCTGCGCAGGAAGTCGGAGACCATCGCGTATTCGGCCGTCCCGTGGCCGCCTTGGGCGGCCCAGGCAGGAACGTGTGAGTGCCGGGTGTCCAGCGGAATCCGAATCATGCTGCGCAGGTGCGGGACCTCCTCGAAGAAGGCCCAGGTCGTCCCGAAGGGGTGGTCGGGCCCGCGCGTGGTCTCCAAGCAGCCTTTGGTGCCGTAGATCGAATAGTAGTGGAAGGCCGGCTCGCGCCGCAGGGAGAACCCGCACAGGATCTTGATGACCGCGCCGGAGGAGGTGTGCAGCAGGGCAACTTCCATGTCGGGAGCGGGGAAGCGCGGGTCCACCCGCGAGCCGGTGTGCATCCCGCAGGTGGCCACCACTCGGTCGCCTTCCATGCTCAAGAGCGGCCCCAGGCTGTGCGTGCAGTAGTGGATGGGGGGAATGAAGGCGCGCCAGGTAAGTTCGCCCTCCGGGGTCTGGCGTAGCGCGGGGAGCGAGTGGATGTATTCGGCTTCGGCGTACATGATTTTGCCGATGCGCCCCTGCCGGATCATCTCCCGCCATGATTCCAGGAAGGCCCAGTAGTTACAGTTTTCGGCCAACATGTACTTGCCCGGACCAGCCAGGGCTGCCTCCGCGAGGAGCGGGCACTCCTCCAGGCTGTTGGCCGCCGGAACTTCGCTGAGCACATGACAGCCCTTGCGCAGCGCCGCCACACTCATCGGCACGTGGAACTCCGGCGGGGTGGCGACAACGACAATGTCTAGGTCTTCCTCCAGAAAGGTTTCGAAGTCGTCGTACACGCGAGGCAGCGCGTACTGTTGGGCCGCTCGGTCCGCGAGTTCCCGATTGCGGTCGCAGATTGCCACTACCTGGCACTCGGGCAGCCGCGACATGACCGAAACAAAGCCTACGCCTCTTCCCGCACCGACTACTCCGACCTTGAGCATGGGCCTATCCTCCCGTGCAGCGACCTGCGCCTGGGCGCCGGTCGGCAGCGCATGGCATGGCCGGGCGGGCTCTCCCGGCGGCTTATCTGGCCAGGTTCACCACCAGCACATCATAGTAACTCAATTCCGGGACACTGAGTGTTACCTGCCGCCCTTCTTGCCGCGCCTTGATTTCCCGGCACTGCTGTTTGGCGTCCGGTGATAGCACCCACGCCGAGGCCACTCTCTCCCCCTGGCCTACCTGTAGCTCGACCGGCACCTCTCGCAGCGTCTCCGGCTCCTCGCAGACCCGCCACATCAGTTCTCCCCGGGGCTGCTGCCACAGGTGCATCAGCAGTTGTCGCCCGCCGGGCTGCGGCCGCTCGTACACATACTCTCGCCAGGCCACCGACTCCGGGGCGCGCACTTGCAGGAACGAAACCGCCTCCGGCGGGAACCACCGGGCATCGTCGGGGTAGAGAAACTCGCAGAAGCGGGTGGCGAAGCGCAGGTACTGCGCCTCGGCCTGTCCGAAAAGGCTTCCCGCCGGCGCGGGCCACCAGCCGTACAGGTGATGCCGGTTGGCGAACAGCAGGGCCAGAGAACCCTTGGTAGACACCTCGCCGCCGTAAGGAATGGGAATGTACACATAATTGGGTCGGTTGCCCAGGCCCAGGCTCTCGCGTCCTTGGTGCTGGGCGTCGAGAACCTTCTTCAGCCCAATCCAGGTGCCTACCCCCACCCGGCTGGCCACCTCCGCGCCACCTCCGCCCAGTTCCGACAGGGGAATCTCAGCAGCAGCGTAAGTCTTGGGCCCCATGCCCGTGCCGACCAGGAACCCCTCCGGCCCGAGGCAATTGCCCATAAACACGAAGTCCGGGTACTTGGCGCGGACCCCTGCCTTTACTTCCGTGAGCCACTTCTCCCCCGCCGTGTCCGGGTCGTCGGCCAGCTCTTTGCCCGCCAGTTCCCCTTGCCAGTTGCGCATGTAGTAGGCGGTGAAAGGCGTGTCCTCCACGCGCAGGTACGTAATGTCGTCAAACATCATCGAGTCCCAGCCGAACATGGCGATACTGGCGGTGAAGTTCTCGATGACCCAGTCGCGCGCGAACTTGAGATAGGGATTTGTGCCCAAGCCGTGAAAGCCGTTGAAGGGCTGCCCGTGCGGATGATAAGCGACGATGGTAGGGTCCTTAGTAGCCAGGGCCAAGTCCCCCGGCTGGCTGTTGGGGAACAGGTCCCAGTAGAAGTTGGTCTTTAGGCCCCGCGCGTGCATCTCGCGGTTGAAAGCGAGGAAGCCCGGCGCGCTTTTCTTCAGGGGGCTCTGGTGCGACTCGTAGAGGTCCTCGGTCGGAGTCAGGCTGCCGTCCATCCGGTACCAGGCGAAGCAATGCCCGACGCTCAGGTAATTCTCTCGCATCTGCTGAGCGATGAGCGCGCTGTTGCTCTCGTCCGGGTAGACAATCGCGAGTTGGAAGACCTGCGCCCAGTCCTTGCGCACCACGCAGGCATCCCAGGCGGTATCCCGCACCCGATCGCCTTGTTTGAGGCGGGCCTCGAGGCCAATCCCCCACTCCTGCTCTCCCAACTGCCAGGGCACGGCGACGGTCACTTGCGTCAGCGGCTCGAGCCTGATGGCTCGAGCGCCGAGGATCTCGCTCCTACCCA
>CALFVE010000338.1 GCA_937928475.1 uncultured bacterium
CCCCGCTACGTCTCCAGGGTCTCGGTGGATCAGCCGCCCAACCCAGTGGACCCGGTGCTGCTGACCGAGAAGGGGCACTACAAGATGGGCTTCTGGTCAGACGCGGCCATGGAGAACTTCGACCAGATGGGCGCCGACCAGCACTACCCGGACGAGTGTAAGTCCATGCCTCACAACGGCGGCAAGAACTTCTGCTTCCTGGACGGACACGTGAAGTGGTTCGGCTATAAGAACGGCCCCTTCAGCGCCGACACCGGGGCTACTTGCCCGCCTCCGGGAGTGCCGGCCGGCTACGAGAGCCACCGCCCCGGGCACTGTGAGTTCTCCTCTGACTGGCCGCCGCCGTCGTAAAGGCAGCAGAGCGGCAGCGCAACGGCGGCACAACGGCAGGGAGGGTGCCGGGCGTGGCGCAGCAGCGGCAGACGGGCGGCTGTCCGGTACAGCAGGCGCGGAGGGCGTTCCGGACGCGGCGAGGGGAGAGAATCCGGTCCGTGTCGGTGGGTGCGGGGCAACGTGGCAAAATAGGCAGAGCGAGAGATCATGGGGCGACCGAGACCGGTCGCCCCTTTGCGTGCGCCCGAGGATAGGGCCTCCTCTCAGGATTTTCCAACGTTTCCTCCTCTGCTTTCCACATATGCGGTGAAGCACTCACCCGTACCTCAGCCTGGCCGCGGGGCAGAAAGAGGTGAGCAGGTTGGCTGCTGGTGATGACGTGGCGCGGCTGCGTCGGCGCGATCCCCGCCTCTGGGAGGACCTGGTGCGGGCTCAGTACCGGCGCATCTATAACCTGCACCTGCGCCTGGCGCCCAGCCCGGAAATCGCCGCCGACCTCACCCAGGACACTTTCGAGCAGGCCTGGCGGTCCGCTGCCTCCTTCCGGGGGCAGTCGCGCCCGGAGGTTTGGCTCTACGGTGTCGCCCTCAACGTCAACCGCAACTGGTGGCGTCGGCAGGGCCGAGAGGAGCAGGACGAGCCGCCCGCCCTCGACGACCTGCCCGATCCGGAGCCGACCGCGGAGGAACTGGCGATTCTGCGCGCGCACGGCGACCTGGTCTGCGCGGCGGTGCGGCGACTGCCGGAGGCCTATCGCCGGGTGGTGGCGCTGCGCTACTTCGCGGGGATCCCGGCGGTGGAGATCGCCCGCAGCGAGGGAGTGGAGGCGGGAACCGTACGCTGGCGATTGCACGAGGCGCTGCGGCGCCTGTGGGTGATGCTGCAGCCGACGCTGGGAAAGGAGAGTGAGGAGCGTGGACCGCAACTGCGCGGAAACCTGCGGTTCGCCCCTTGAGGAGATTCTGGAGAATCTGGAGGCGCAGGAGCCGCCGGCCGATCTGGAGGCGCGCTGCCTCAGCGCCATCCGGGACCTGCACAGCCGGGAGCAGTTCGCCCGCCGGGGCGCCTGGAAGCCGGTGCTGGTGGCGGCCGCCGCCGGGCTGGTGATCTCCCTGCTGGGCGTGAGCGCGCTCCCGGTGACGAAGCGCGCCGGAGGAAGGGCGGGGCTGGTGGCGGTCGAGCGCCCGACCGAGCCGCCGCTCCCGCTGCCGCCGACCTCCGTGCCGAGGTGGGAGCGCGAATACGCGGCGGAGCCTCCCCCGCCTCCGCCCACTGTGAGAGGCTCGCTGAAGCCAGCCGAGAAGGCCCCCGCTTTGCCCGGTGCAGCCGGCGTAGGCGCACGCGAAGCCCCGCCACCGGCGTCACCGGGTGCACCGGCAGGTCCGGGCGCTGCCCCGCCGGTGGCTTCGGCTCCGGCAGGCCAGGGAGACATAGTGGCACTGGCGCCCGCGGCGCCCGTCGCGGAAGCCCCCACCGGGCGCCCCGCCGATTCGCTGCGGGAAGGAACCGATCGCAGCACGGCTACCCTCCGCCGGCCTGCGCAGAAACCGGCGCCGCCGCCGGCAGCCGGCCCCCAGCCGGCCGGGAACAAGGCTGAGATGAATATCACGCCGGCGGAAACGCCCCCTCCCCCGCCGCCTACTGACTCCCGCAGCGAGTGGAAAAACGGCCCCGACGAACTGGAGAAGCCCTGGTACGACTTCTCCTCTGAGCGGCAGAAGATCATCCGCACCCTGCTGGGCCTGGCGGTAGACGAGGTGCAGGAGGCCTACGACGACGCCAGGGCGATCATCGAGAAGGCCGACGGGTACATCGAGCAGGCTGATCTGCACCTGGAGAAGGGCGCGAAGCGCGAGGCCCATATCACCGCCCGCGTTCCGGTGGACGAACTGGAGGGGGTACTGGCGCAGTTGCGGCAACTGGGCGAGGTAACGCTAATGAAGAGCGAGAGCGAGGATGTGACCCCCGAGTACCGGGGCCGCGGCGCGCAGATTCGCGACCTGGGCGCCACCGAGGATGAGTTGGTCCGGCAATACCTGACCACCAAGGACCGCGTCCTCAAGCAGCGCCTCTATGAGCAGATCATGTCCTTGCGGGCGCGCAACCAGAGTCAGAAGGGTGCCCTGAAGGACCTCAGCGAACGCACTCACCTGGCGGTGCTGGAGGTGACCCTCACCGAGAAAGTGACGCCGCTGCGC
>CALFVE010000339.1 GCA_937928475.1 uncultured bacterium
CCTTGCTCGGACTGGGCCTACCCGCGCTGGCCTGGCTAAAGCGACGGCGCCGCCATTAATTGAGAGTGCGGTCACAACCATGCGGCCGCTCGAGGAGGCTCGAGCGGCCGTTTCCGCGACGGAGCTTCTGGTTTTGCAGCGGGACCCCGTCTGCCAGTCAACCTCCCGCGCCTCCGCGACCGCTTACCCCCACCTCTTTAGCCTTCGCTCTCACTGCCCCCGCCCTCCGGCCTGCCCCCGGCCCCACGGTTCCCCGTTTCCCCAATCCCCTTGGCCAGCAGCAGCCCGGCATAGCGCCAGGTGCTCACCGGGCGGAAGTCACGGAACTGCCCCCGGGTGAGGAAGAGGCGCTGCCAGCCCTGCATTCGCTCCGCCGGCGGCGCCTCCAGCAGCGAAGGGGACAAGTACAGCGCCTCCGGCAGCAGGCCTCGCCCCTGCAACGCGTCCCAGTCCCGGTCCGTTGTCGGCAAGGCCAGCGTCCGCTTGTCGCCGTACCACGTCGCCGGCCAAGGGACGTCGGTGCCCACATACGCGTACTTCTCAGCGCCCAGCGCCTGCAGGGTGTCCACCACCCCGGGGCGACCGGCCGCCGGGCTCATGAACAGGAACAGGGCAAGCGGGATCGTCACGATTACAGCCACCAGGGCAATCGCCAGCCCGTCCAGTTCCAGCCCCACGCGCCGGAGGCTGTACACCAGGTCCGGCCGGGCCGCTGCCCACTCCCTCACCAAACTCACCAGCCACCACACAGCCAGTGCCGTCATCGCCGGCGTGTAGGGCAGGAGCAGACGAAACAGCGGTTGGTAAACGCAGAGAACCGCGAACTGCAGCATCAGCGCCAGGAGCAGACAGCCGTGCACCAGCGTGCGCTCCTCGCGTATCGCCGCTAGCAGCGTGCCGACCACGAAGAAAGCCATCAGACAGGGGTTGATCACCTGGAATAGGTCGAGGTAAAGCGTGCCCATGCCCTGGGCGATCTTCTTCACTACGGCCGGAGCCTCCATCACAGCCACCAGCCAGGGCCAATGCGGCACATCCACGAATTGGCGGTAGAGTGTCTGCCCGGGGTAGGCATCGCTGTTCATCAGGATCTCATAGCCGTGCAGGGAGACAAAGGGACGCCCGGCGATCAGGCTGGACCGCACCACCCACGGCAAGACCAGCACGAAGAAGGGCAAGACGACCGCCGCCGCATGTCGCCACCGGCGCGGATAATCGACCTTCCACCAGAAAAGCAGCACCACCGGGAGCAGGACCAGACTGTCGTACGCGGTGAGGTAGCACAACCCAACGAGCACTCCCGTGGCGAGCGGAGCCCGCCAGCCGACCGGCCGCACGACTTCCTCATCCTCTCCCTCCTCCTCTTCCGCCGGGACCGAGGCGTCGTGGGTCCACAGCAAGACTCCGAACAGCAGTGTCACCAAGAACGACAGGAAGGTGGTGTCGAGGCCACTCAGCCCCTGGCGGAGCGCAGGCACGAAAGTGAAGTAGAAGAAAGTCGTCCACAGGGCGACCGTCCACCCGAAACTGCGCACCGTAATCCAGTAAAGGGCCGCGGCGGTGAGCAGAAGAAAGACCAGCGAGGTAACAACCACCACCCGATCGCTCTGGCCGCCGATAAGCATGGCCAGGGCTAACACGGTCACATACAGCGGCGGGCGATTCAGTTCCGGCTGCTGCTCGATTCTGGGGGAGACCGCCAGGCTCAGGGGGGTGAGGGCCGAGGTGGTGAAGGCATGGTGTCGCAGGAGGTTGCGGGCCAGTTGGGCGTAGTCACTGCCGTTGGTGTCCAGATGGCTGAACTTGGCGGCCAACACCATCAGCGCCAACCCCAACAGCACGGCCGCCAGTACCGCGCGCTTGAGCAATGCCTGCGAGTCTAGGGGCAGCCGCCTAAGCAAGAACTCCGGTTGGCGAGAAGCCATCGCGACCTCGATCGGTGAGCGGTAGTATCGGCTGGGATTGGCGAAACGGATCCCTCCGCCGCCGAGACCTTGCCGGAGCCTGACTGCTTCCCGGGCGCCCAACCCTCGGGCCGCGGTCAGCGGCCTCGGGAGGCAGGCGGCGCAGCCTCACGCGCCAAGAGCAACCCCGCGTACCGCCAACTGGTGACCCGCGAGAAGTCCCGAAAGTTGCCGGCCGTAACCAACAGCCGTTGCCACATCTCCATCCTCTCGGCGGCCGGTGCCAGCACCAGGGTCGGCGACAGGTAGATCGCCGGCGCTGTCAGTCCCGCCTGCTCCATTGCCACCCAGTCTCTCTCCCCCATCGGCAGAGCCAGGCGTGGCTGCTCTCCGTACCAGGCGGCCATCCAGGCCAGGTCAGTGGCCACTACTGGGTACTTCTCTGCCGACAGCGCCCGCAGCGTCTCCAGGCCAGGATACTCCCGAGTGGGCGGGGTGAGGAACATGAACAGGACCAAGGGCACCAGCGCGAGCAGGCCAAACCCCGCCAGGGCCAAGCCGTCCAGTTGCAGGCCCAGGCGACGCACCCGGCGGCGCAGCCCGCTCACTTGCTCCGCCCACTCCCTCACCAACGTTACCAGCCAGAAAGCCGCGAAAGCGCTGACCATGGGGCTGTAGATAAGAAGCAAGCGCGCCAGCGGTTGGTACAGGCACATGACCAACACCTGGAGGGCCAGGGCCAACGCCAGGCAACTCTGCACCAAGACCCACCGCCGGCGCGTTACGGCCAGGAAGAGCCCCACCACAAAGAAAGGCATCACGTAAGGGTTGACACTCTGTAGCGGGTCGGTGTACAGAGCGCCCAATCCCTCGGCGAATTTCTTCACCATGTCCGGCCACATACCCAGCGCCGCCAGCAGCGGAACGCGGGGCACCTCCACGAAGCGGTGGAAGAGGCTCTGCGCAGGGTACTTGTCCGTGAACATCAGCATCTCGTAGGAGTGCAATGAGATGAAGGGTCGCCCGGCCACGACACTGCCGCGGATGATCCACGGCATGGCCAAGAGCAGGAAGCCGACTAGGGCGGCGATGCTGTGCGCCCAGGCGCGCCGACGGTCTAGTTTCCACCAGAACACCAGCACCACGACCAGCAAAAGCAGGGTGTCATAACAAGTCAGCCAGCACAAACCCACTAGCAGCCCGGTTAGTAGCGACCAGCCGGCAGGGACCCGGCCGGCCCCCTCGCCGCTTTCGCCGCCTGCCTCCGCAGCCAGGGCGTAGCGCTCGTAGATCAACATCAGCGCGCCGAACAGCAACGTCACCAAGAAAGACAGGAAAGTGGTGTCCAGGCCGTTGATGGACTGGCGGAGCACCGGCACCGAGACGAAGTACAGAAAGGCCGCCCAGAGCGCCGCCGTTCGGCTCAGGCGGCGGGCGACGATCAGGTATAAAGCGAGGGTCGTGGCCAGAAGGAAAAGCAACGAGGTGACGGCGACGGTCTTATCGGCGACCCCGCCGATGCGCATAGCCAAGGCCAGCACTGCGATCCACAGCGGGGGCCGGGTGAGTTCCGGGTGATGCTCAATGCGGGGGACCACCGTCAGACCCAGGGGGGTAACCGCCGAGGTGGTGAACCCCTGGCCGGTGGCTAGATTCCGCGCGATCTGCGCATAGTCGGCGCCGTTAGTCTCCAGGTTGTAGAAGCGGGAGGAGAAGATCAGCAGCGCCAGCACCAGGAGCGCCGCGGCGAACACAGCACGTTTCAGGAGGATTTCGGGGGTGGCGGACCTCCGCCGTCGAGCACGGGGGCGAGTTGACTCAACCATAGGCACCTCGGGAGGCGACTGACTCAGGCTACCGGCACCACGCGCTCAGGCGCATGAGGCCCGTTCCTGCCGTACCAGCCCCGTTGCTTACCAACAACACATAACAGCAGCGCCCTACCGGGCAAGACGCTGCTAGGAGTGGCGCCCGCATCGCTCAGTGACATTTTCTCTCGCTTCTTAACTTTTCACGACTCCCCGCCGGCGGCTGCTGAACACCAGCGAGAAGAGGCAAGCGTTCCCCCCGCGTGCCTCGCCGGCGCCGTCCAAGCAAGCGCCGCGATGGATTCGGCACGGGCAACACGATACACGGCGCTCGGCGTTGTGTCAATGGGCGCGCGGGACAGGCGCACTATCACCCCCAAGCAGAGTCCGCACTAGCGCCGGCACGTGGGAACATACTCCGGCCGCAAGCGGGCCTCCGCCTGCCCCGTCGGCTCGCACCCGCCTCGGAATTGACGACGGGGGTTGTCCCCCCATCACCCGACGCCGACCCCGGCGGTCTGTTGCTGGGTATACTCAGATGCAATGAGCTGCGAGCCTTGCGCTCCCCCGCCCCCTCCGGTATAATGCCGGGGGGCCTATGCTAGGTGTTGGAAAAAACGGCGCCCTACACGCGGCGGGTGGGCAGGACCATAGCGGGCGGGCCAGGGCCAAGCGAGTTATCTTTGGCGCAAGTACTGCGAGCAGGAATCTTCGCCGTGCCGGGGAACAGGATGACCGAGCAGTTAACGGGCGTCTTTCGTCAAAGCGACCAGGTCGTGGCCCGACAGGTCGTTGACCAGTGGCTGCTCATCCCGCTGCACGGGACCGCAGCGGACCTGCAGAAGGTATACCTGCTCAACGACACCAGCGCGGCTATCTGGCGGTTGCTGGCACAGCCAATCACCTTCGAGCAACTGGTGCGGGCGCTGCAGGCCGAGTACGCGGCGCCGGAAGATACTCTGCGGCGAGAGGCCGGGGAATTCGTGCTGGATCTGGTGCAGAGAGGCTTCGTCACTCACGAGGCCCGCGATGAGTGACCGCCGTTGTGCCGATTTCGGCGAACTGGTCACCATCCTCCGGGAGCAGGACGAGCGGCTTCCGGTGGCGGTCACGGCCGATCTTACCTACCGCTGCAATTTTCGCTGCGCGCACTGCTTCTGCCGGCTGCCAGAGAACGCACCCCAGGCTCAGCAAGAACTCACTTTCGCCGAGTGGGACCGAATCCTGGGGGAATGCGTGGACGAGGGAGCGCTTTGTCTTACCCTTACCGGGGGCGAGGCGCTGCTTCACCCAGACTTCCGGCGCATCTGGGTCATGGCCAAGCGCCGCGGCCTTCTCCTGGAACTCTTCACAAACGCCGCCTTGCTCGATTCCGAAGAGGTCAGTTTTTTCGCGGAATGGCCGCCCCGGCTGCTCTCCGTCAGCGTCTACGCCGCGACTGAGGAAACATACCGGTACTTCACTGGCCGGTCGGGAATGCTGGCGCGAGTGCGCTCAGCGCTGGATCTGCTAGCGGAGCGGGGTGTGGCCTTTGAACTGAAAACCGTGCTTACGCGCCGGAATGTACATGAGTTCGAAGCGCTGCGCCAGTTGTTCTCGCAGTACGGCAAGACCTTTCGGTGGGACGCCGAACTGCTGGGTACTTATTCTACCGGAGGCGGCAATCCTGCCGCCGAGCGTCTGACACCCGCGGAGGTCGTCGCTCTCGAGCAAGCGGACGCCGTTCGCTATCGGGAATGGCAGCGGCTGCTGCGGGATTGGGAACCGGCTCCGCCGCTGGTCCAGACGCCCTTCCGTTGCGGCGTAGGAATGGGGGGGCCACATTTCGACCCCTACGGCCGAATGCGGCCTTGCATGGTGTTCGAGAGTCTCAGTTACGATGCCCGCACCGGCTCCGTGCGGCAGGGATGGCGAGAGGTTCTGCCGCGTATGCTAGCGGCCTTCCCGGTTGTCCCGGGGCCTTGTGTTTCCTGCGCCTGGCCCCAGTTGTGCCGCTTCTGTCCGGCCACCGCCCTGCTGGCGGGATGTTCCGTAGGGGGTCCGTCGCCTTTTCATTGCGAGTTAGGCCGCCTGCGAGCGCAGGCCCACGGTATTTCTGAGGAGCGAAGAGCAAGCCTGACGCCGGGGTACTGACCGCAAACTACTCCAGCAGCCGGCAGCCAGGCAGATGAGTCGTGCCAAGGAGGGTGCGAGACGTGCGGCAATGGATCAAACCCGAAATCACGGAACTCACACTTGAGCCGGAGGAGGACGTGCTGCTGGTCTGCCATTGCGGTTCGGGGACGCCAGTGTACCCTTCCGTGGCATGCAAGTATAGAACCGGCGCGCAGTGCTTCACCAAGTGCTAGCGTAGTTCTCGTGTGTACGAGAGCGTCGCGAAAAGTGTCCTGGAGGTATGCCCCAGCAGCCCCCTGCACCTTGTCGGCTCCCGCAGGTGCGCCTTCGGTAGGGGGAGTGGTCACCCCAAGCCAAGTCATGCGGCATATGTCCTCGCACCGCACCAACCACCATGCCTCTTTGTACGCTGAGCATCGCTGGCCGGCGGATTGCGGTCCACTTTGACGCGGATCCCGGCGTGCTTGATCCTGCCTTGACACCGTTTCTCTTGCCTTCTGCGTCCCCCGAGGCTGCTGACCTGACGGTGTGGTTCCACCACGACGGCCTAGCAGAACCGTCGCTATCCCCTCCGGCTACGCTAAAGCCCGGACAGATCATGTCCGTTGCCCGGCATGACGAGGGCGGGCTGGTCTTCTGCCGCCGGGAGGGCACACTATTCGCCGCTTCCGACTTCTCGGTGTGCCGCGTGTGGAACAGGGCCGGCAGCAGTCCACCGGAGCCGTTCAGCGGTCGCCCCTGGCTAGTGCTTGCCCTGTGGGGTTACCTGGCGCATCGGGGCGGTGCCTTGCCTCACGGCGCCCTCTGCGAACTGGACGACCAGTTCGTGCTCTTCCTGGGAAGGCCCACCGCCGGCAAGAGCACCCTCAGCCGCCTCGTGGTCGCCGCAGGCGGCACTTGCCTGACCGACGAGTACCCACTGCTGACCTGGCACGAGCATTCAGTTTGGGCCCACGGCACGCCGTGGTACGGGATCTGGGGGACAGCGGCACGGCTTTCCGCCCCCCTCCGGGGCATCTTCTTCCTGCGCCATGCACCGACAAACGCCTTGCAGCGGCTGGACGCTGGCGAGGGGGCTCGTCGCTTGCTCCGCAACGTCCGGTTCTTCGTGTGGGCGCGGCAGACCATCCCGGATACCCTGGCCCTGCTGGACTGCGTCGCCCGCACTGTCCCCATCTACGACTTCGGTTTTGTCCCTGAACCGTCCGCGGTGCAACGGATGCGCGAGGTACTGTGAGACTTTCTTCCCCGGAATGCTGTGAGTTGCTCTCCGACTTGCTTGGTCGGGGCCTGACCTGTGAGATCCGGATGCGCGGGAAAAGTATGCACCCCACCATCCGGGATGGCGACCTGGTCATGCTCCGGCCCCTGGACGACCAGGACCTGCGCATTGGGGATATCCTGCTCTGTGCGAGTCCCGAGGGCCGACTCTTTTGCCACCGGCTGGTCCGACTGAGCAAGCAGGGGGAGCAACGCTGGGTGCAGACCTGGGGAGATGCGGTGCCCTGGCCCGACCGGCCGGTTCCGCTGACTAGCGTCCTGGGCCACGTCGAGGCGGTGCGAACCCCGGGCCGCGAGTTGAGCCGCGAGGCCCTCGCGCGAGGTTTTCGGCGCTCCCTGCGACGCCGGCGGCTGGGCTTGCACGTGCCTGGCTTACTGGCGGCGCGCCGCAGGCTGCTGCTGCGACGTTCCGCGCCGGCCGAGGCGCCCCGATCCGCGTCGCAGTAGGTCCGTCCCGACTTACGGCTCCCGCACAGCCCGGAGCAGGCACCACTCCTCCCGCACCGCCTGCCGGACCTGCCCAGATACAAGCAGCCGGCCCGCATAGGCAAGCGCCCCGGTCAACAGAGCCAGCCGCGTTCTCGCCCACCCGCCCCGGCGGAAAGCCTCCGGATGCTCCCGGATCCAGGCGAGCGCCGCGGCCTCCAGATCCCTGCTGGTACCCGGGCCGCGCGCCAAGAACCGCAAGACGGAGCGAGGCACCATCACGATGCCTCCCTCCAAGAGTAAGCGCCGCCACAGGATCGGACGGCAACGCTGGTAGGCGCTGGAGGTCCCCGCGCCCACCGGCGCCTGGCGCATCTCGCCGCCCTCAAGTTCCTGGGCGAATCTTAGCGCTATGTCCACCAATCTCCGTGCCGCCAGCGATGCCGCCCGCTGCGCCAAGGTCGTCGGACACGCTCCGGCGCTAGGGGTTTCCAGCAGCCAGCGCAAATCCGCCCAGGCGCGAAGGAAGGTGTAGAAACGGTCGCGCGCCATTCCACCCAGCAGAACCAGGATCAGGTCCTCCTGGCAGGGCACGGTGATCGGCTCGTCCAGCAACGCCCCCTGCCGGCTCGCGCACCAAGCCTGCTCAAAGCTCAGGGGGCGCGGCTCCATAGCGCTGCGCCCCCAGGGAGCCGTGTGCACATCCACTCCCAGGTCGCCTCGGGCTGCCTTCAGCGGATGCGGCGTCCAGGGACAACCGACGAATCCCTCCCCGTGGCAAGCGAAGCCCATCCCCTCCAGGACGGCCCGCGCCGCCGCTAGTTGCTCCGGCGCGACCAGCAAGTCCAGGTCCACCATGTCTCGCGGCAGGTAGTCCGGCCAGGCCGTCGCGATGAGCGCCAGCCCCTTCAAGGGCAGGCAACGAATCCCCGCCGCTCCCAGCGCCTGGATGACTTCCAGGCCCGCCGCCACCATCCGCGTCTGCCGGGCCGCCAGCGTCAGGTGCGCCGAGCTCAGCCAGCGCCACGCCTCGGTGGGCAGCGTCGCTTCCAGACCGTGCTCCTCGAGGCGCAGGTACAGGAGAGAAAGCAGGCCGTGGGCTCGCGCTAGGCGCAACAGTTCCGGTGAGTCCTCGCGCAGGCCCAGGAGCCGTTCCTCCAGCAATGCCGGCTGCTCCTCGCGCACTAGCGCCAGCAGGGCCTCAAAGGCCGGCGACAGGACCGGTCGCTTGGGTTGCGCCTTGCCTCTGCGGTCAGACATGGGGAATTGCCAAGCGTGCGCCCTCAACCAAACAGCAGCGCCCGGCGGACGCTGCTGTGAACACTGGCGGACCGAGTTGAGTGGGTTCGGCAAGGGTGAGACTGGCTAGGGCGTGATTGGCACCATGGGGGGATGGAGTTTCCCCCAAGCGGACTTGGCTACGAACTTGACATGCCCGTCCAGGAAGCAGAAGTTGGAGCCACCCGCGTGGGCGCCCTCGTTGAGGGGAGCCGGATCACAGTAAAGTCCGTTGTCGCAAAGCAGGCTCTGCTCGGAGGGGTTGCCCGTGGTGAGAGTAGTGATATCGGTATCGAGCGGACAGGCGGGGTCCAGGTTGCCGCCGTAGGTGTCCCACTGTGTGCATAGCGCGTAACTGACTCGCCCCGCCTCCGCGTCGCTCTGCTTACCCCAGCCTCCGGCGCTGATGGCTTGCGCCTGCGCCGGGTCCCCGTTGCAGAACCAGATCTGGGAGTTCTTCACGTAGGGGCTCACACTCGTGTACAGGCGCTGAATAAGGCTGCGGTAGAAGGGGCCGTGGTACCAACCATACGTCCAGTTCAACTGGGAAGGCGCCCAGAGGGGAAGCACCCCGTCATAGTCTTGGGCATACATGTGCAAAGCCATGCCCAGTTGCTTGAGGTTGGACAGACACTTGGCCTGCTGGGCCTTGGCGCGCGCCCGGGCGAAGACGGGGAACAGGATGGCCGCCAGGATCGCTATGATGGCAATGACCACCAACAACTCAATCAGCGTGAACCCTGCGTGCGTGCGTCTCCTTCGCCCTGTCAGGGCCCAGCGGCGACGAGCGCCTAGTTTACAGCTTGACGCTCTTGCCATGCTTACGCCACCTCCTCCAGATACCTGCCGATGCTAGCAGCATGGAAGCGAGGAACACGGACCCGGGCTCGGGGACACCGGCCGACCAGGTCTCTCCGTACCACGTGGAGTTCGAGTCGTACCTCAGCCACGCCGGCGGGGCCGACGTCTGGAAGTGGAAACCTACGAGTGACACTTGCGGCAGGCTGCGCGCCCAGATCACCGCCGATCGGCCTTCCAGTCTGTCCAGACCTGGCCAGTCGCTAAGGCTGACGCTGGCCACATACTGCCCTGTCCAACCACTTGGCGACCATATCGCAGAGATCGGTGTGAGCACCTCGACCCCCCAGTGCCCAAGGCCTGGAGGAGCGCTGTCCAAGGTGTAAACGTAGTCCCAGAGCGTGTCGCTGTAGTTCGCGCCCTTATAATAGGCCATCCCCGTCGTGGGTGTCTCGCCGACGTAGGAAATATCGGCCAGAACGAGGGGGACGCAGGCGGCGGTGAGGCAGAGGCCGAGGAGCAAGACATTAAGCGCCCGACTGGTGGCCACGAGTCATTCCTCCCTAGCGCGCAGGTGAGCACACTCCGGCAGCCTGCGCATTATACGCTCTGCGAGCCCCGTCGTCAAGGGGGTGTCTTTGTGTAAGCGGGCTCCCCACTCGCACCCGCGCTCTTGGATGATACCCATCTATGCGCCCGCCAAACCTCCTAGCCGCCGCCCGTGCGCGGGGGAGGCCGGCGGGCGGCGGTAACGAAGATGTCGGCGCCGTAGTAATCCGCCGTGCCGAGGGGGCTCGTCCCCCGGTACAGGCGCACCCGCTTCCCCACCTGGCGCGTCGTCGCCTCGGTAATGAAGCCGTCACTGCCCGGCACCGCCGGGTTGGTCACCGAGAGATTCTCCCCGGGGCCAAAGCCGAAGCGAGCGCCTAGCACCGCGTTCTGCGTCGGATCGTCGCTGCTGCTCGCCGTGCTGTAGTCATACTGCGCCGTCCCCGCGGGGATACCGGCGCCGACCGCCGAGGTCAAGGTGCCGAGGCTGCGGCTGAGGTTATCCACGATCTCCACGCGCAGGCCGGCGCGGATCTGATAGGAGCCGGTACCGTTGAGGGTGACGACGAAGGCGTCCGAAGCCGCTCGGTAGACCACCGTGCCGGTGGCGAGGACGAACTGCCCGGCGGCATTGGCCACCCACAACTCGAAGGTCAGTCCTGGTCCGACTAGGGCATCCTCAATCTGCAGCAGCGCGCGGGGGATGACGACCTCCACCGGCAGGGCGAAGGTGAGGCCTGCCGGGGTTATCTCCAGGGTGCCCAGCGCCGGGTTGACTGGCCCCTGCGCCCCGTCGGGGACCGACTCCTGGGGGGCCGAAACTTTCGAGCCAATCACCAACGTCACCGCCGTGGGTGCCGCCACCGCCCCGGGGGGAACTCGCAAGATCACCCCGTTGCCGGCGTCAACTTTACCGCCGGCGGGATCGAGCACCACCCCCGGCAGCGCCGGGGGCAAGGCGAGCACAAGTCGGGCAACCGAGGAGGCCAACCCCTCCCGGCTGGGCACCTGCACCTGCTTGCTCACCGCCACAAACCCGGCGGCCGAGGCCGTAACCGTGTAGGTGGCGCCGGGGGCAACTCTTACCTCGAACTGGCCCGGGCCTGTGGAGGTGATTTGCGCGGCAGAGGGACCGGCCACGTTGAGCAGGGCGCCGGCCAGCGGCGCCTGAGTGTTGTCAGCGCGCACGGAAACCCGAATAAACCCATCCTGAGTACGAACCGGCGGAATCACCAGCCCGGCTCCGCCGCAGCCTAGCCACGCCACCGTGGTCAGCAACAGCCCCGCGGGCATCAGCAGCACCACCAGACGGAGGCTCCCGAATCCCTGCGATTGGCTTCCATAAGCGAGCATGGTGCCAACCTCCTTGCGCCTGCGGCCGCGGCCTTCATACTCTCAGCAGGGGCAGCACGACGACGGCGGTGTCTAATAGCCAGGCCGGGTTTCGCGTCAGCGGCTTCTCTCTAAGTATATCATAAAGAAACCTGAAGAGAAACGGTCGCGGTTGAAAAAGGCGTCCACCAAGTTGGGGGTCACCGACAGTTCCTTGGCTACGCGCTGCGCCAGGGTAACGTAGTTGCGGTCGCCCAGGATGCTGCGCGCGCGGTAGTCGAAGCTGTCGGCCAGTCGCAGGCGGACGCTGGCGGGAGGCCGAGGCTGTCGGCGCGGCCCCAGCGGCAGAGAGGCGCGCAGTTCCGCCAGGGCGTCTGCCCCGGTGCGCCGGTAGCCCGCGGCCAGTTGCACCTCGCCGAGGTAGCGGATCAGGTCTAGGCCCCAGCCGTTGTCCTCGAAGAGGAACTGCCCTCCCAGCGCCCGTATCTGCACCTCCCAGCGGGGGATCTGGTGCCAGTAGTCGGCGATGGCGTAGGTGACCTTACCCAGTTCGTCGTTGTCCAGCCGCGCGACCAGGACGTGCGCCAGCCCGTCGCGGCCAAGCGGCGCTGCCAGTTCCGCGCCGAATCCGTCCCATTCCTGGAAGGAATGGTCAGAGAAGCGCCCGCCCAGCACTTGCACCAGGCATCCCCGCACCGGCTGCAAGGCGTAGGACAGCAGCGCCTCGTCGGTATACAGGCGCTTCTGGCGACCTCGCACCAGGGCCCCGGATACGGGATACTTCCAGCGCGCGTCCGCCTGCAAGCCCCGCGCGAGAGGCACTGAGACCTGGGGCTGAAGCAGCCAGCCGGTGACCAGGGTGGCCTCTTCGGTGCCGACCTCGGTGAAGAGATAAGGCGAGATCATCACGTCGCTGTGCAGCCAGGGACGATTGGCTACCTCGGTGGGGCTGGTAGAAACTTCGTGCCGCACACTCGCGGGCAGCGCTTGCACCCGCACCTGTGCGGCGAACTCCCGCGCGCTCGTCTCCCCGC
Organism: uncultured bacterium; assembly: GCA_937928475.1. Classification (GTDB taxonomy): domain Bacteria; phylum Armatimonadota; class Zipacnadia; order Zipacnadales; family Zipacnadaceae; genus Zipacnadum. Next base: position 12,526 of record CALFVE010000339.1, read on the forward strand.
GAGCCCACTGGCGATAGGCGTCGAGCGGGCAGCGGACCTCTGCCGTGGTCAGGCCGCGCCTCTGCAGGCGCACCGCGACTTCCTCCACATCGCCTCCGACATGGCGAGCGGCCACCGGCAGCACCGCCGCCACCGCGTCAAACTCATTCAGCGTGTACCGCCGGTTCTCCACCGAAACCACCAGGCGGCGCTGCTCGCCCGTCGGCACGATCACGACCTGCACACTCTCCAGACCCAGTTGCACCAGGTCGTCCTGGATGAGGCTGGTGGCCGCCCGGGGACCGGGGGCCGCCGCGGGACCGAGTTCGTCGCGCGGTGGAGCCGGCGTGCCCGGGTAAGACAGGGGGAAC
>CALFVE010000340.1 GCA_937928475.1 uncultured bacterium
TGCGTGCGCAGGGCCTGGGCCTGGGCGTACAGCCGGGCCTCTGCCTCGCCGACGCCCAGCACTGGGTGGAGCAGCGCGAGCACCGCGGGCTGTCCCTCAAAGGTGATCAGGCTGGCGTGAACCGCCACCTCCACCTCCCGACCGTCGGCGCGGCGGAAGGCGTAGCGGTCGAAGAAGAGGTCACCGCCGGCCAACAAGCGGTCGCGCAACTGCCGCCGACGCCGCGCATCGAGCAAGGGAGCGGCGTCGGTGATGCTGTGGTTGAGCGCCTGCTCCCGCGTGTAGCCGGACAGGGCCAGTGCCGCCTCGTTGGCGGCCAGTACCTGGCCCGACTCCACGGAGAAGACTACCATGGGGTCGGCGGCCCGCTGGAAGATCTCCTCGTACTGGCGGCAGCGCTCAGCGAGAGCCCTGGTCTCAGTTGTCGAAGGCTCGGCATCTGGCATGATTAGCGGTCGGCAGGAGGCTGCCGTGGCGACTAGGACTCCGGAGGGCGCAGGAAGCGGGCGGCGTCCTCCGGCGAAACTGGGTTAATGAAAAAGCCGGTGCCCCACTCGAAACCCGCCGGTTTGGTGAGGCGGGGGATCAACTCTAGGTGCCAATGGAAGTCGTACTGCAAGGTGCCCCAGAACTCGGGGCGTCCCGGCCGAGGCAGCGGATTGGGCGCGGTCTGCACCATCAGATTGTACGGCGGGTCGCTCAACTCGGCGTCATAGCGCTGGAGCACAAACTGCAGGGCATCAATCAGCCCCATCTGTTGCTCGCGACTCATCAGGGTGTAGTCGTACATGTGCGCCAGCGGGTAAATCTGTACCTCGAAGGGGAACCGCGCCGCAAAGGGCGAAAGCACTACGAAGTGCTCGTTGCGGTAGATAACGCGGTCGGGCAACGCCAGTTCCTGCTCGATCAAGTCGCAGAAGATGCAGCGCTCCTTGCGGCGGTAGTGATCGCGGGCGGCGCGCAGCTTTTGCTTCATGATGTCGGGCACGATACTCAGGGCAATGATCTGCGAATGAGGGTGGATGAGTGAGGCCCCCGCAGCGGCGCCCCAGTTGCGGAAGACAATGATGTGCCGAAAGCGCACGTCCCCGCGCAGGTCTCGCAAGCGCTGGTCGAAGGCCTGCAGCACCTTGAGCACGTGTTGAGGGTCGGCGCGCTCCAGCCGGAACTGGTGGTCGGGACTCTCGATGACCACCTCGTGCGCCCCCACGCCGGTCATCCAGTCCAGCAGACCGATGCCGTGATGGGTGACATCGCCCTCGATGGCCAGGGCCGGAAATTTGTTGGGCACTACCCGCACCTGCCAGCCGGGGGAGTTGGGCGGGGTGCCGTCGCGCACCGCGTAAACCTCCGGCGGGGTCTTTTCCTCATTACCCGGGCAGAAGGGGCAAGCGGCCGGCGGCGGCGGGGGCGGCTCAGACTGGAAGTCCGAAGGGCGCCGCCCGCGCTCGGCGGCGATAATCACCCACCGATCCACGATAGGATCCTTCCGCAGTTCAGACATGAGTGCTCCCTGTTGGTTGTATCCGGCGTCCCCTCGGGCAACCGCTTACCCGCCTCCTAGCAGCCCACCAGATGGTCCACCAGTGCCTATCGGCCCTGACCCCTACCCTATTGACTGACGCTTACCTGGAGGAGCGGGGTTCACTCCTGCCCTTACCCGCGACGAGGTCGCTCGGCTCCCTCCCCTGTCTCGCTCCCAGCGCCGTGAGCCGCCAGTTCGCGCCCTCGGAGAGTCAGAGTTGACCGTACTCGACGTACGCCTCGGCCAGGGCCCGCACGTTCTCCAGAGGCACGTCCGGGCCGACCTCGGCGTGCAGGATCAATCCGCCCTCGGGCAGGGCCAGGTTGTCCACCGCCTGCTTGACATGGGCTTTGACCTCAGCCGGACTGCCGTGGGGCAGTACGTGCTGGCGATCCAGGTCGGTCCGTACGCACACCTTGCCACGGAACTCGCGGCCGAACTCCTCAATGCCCATCAGAAACACCTGCACCCACACGATGTGGACGCCAATCTCGATGAGGTCGGGGATGATGTCCCAGACGTAGCCGTCGGAATGGAAGTGAATATCCTTGCCGGCCGCCCGCAGCGGCTCAAAGATGTAGTCGTAGGCGGGCTTGAAGAACTGCCGCCACTTTTCGGGCCGGATCTGCAGCGCCTGCTGCGTCCCCCAGTCGTCGAACCAGGCATAGCAATCCACAATCTCGTAGCGCGCCCATTCCGCGAGGGCCTCGTGCCAGTAAGAGGCGACTCGGTCCCGCAGGTCGTAGATGCGCGGATCGTCGGTAGCCAGGTCAACCAGCAGATTCTCAAACCCGCGCAGTTGCTGCAGGCGCTCGTAGAGGGTGCCGCCCCCGGGCATGACGTACCAGTCGGGCGGCGGGCGGTCCGCGGCCTGGCGACCAGTCTCAAAGGCGCCCATGCCGTCAAAACCTACGGAGGGCCGCAGGGCGGCCACTTGCTGCGCGATGGCCGTGGGGTTGACCCGCGGGAACTCGTAGGTAGCCAAGTTGTCCCAATCGGCCAGGGGACAGATGTAGGGGTGACCGACGATGCCCCGGATTTCCTGCCGCCAGACCACGTTCCACTCCGGCTCCGTCCACAGCCCCGGCTCGTAGCGCGCCGGTACCTGGAAATCCGCAAACCCGGCCCACTCCGGCCCACCCACGCCGAAATCATCCGGATACTCTCGAAAGATCTCCTCCAGGGCCCGGCCGTGGCGCAGCACCGCTCCGGGCAGCGCCGACCACATGTAAGGGATGCGGTCTGGCCCTTGGAAGTGCACGGCGCGCTTGACACGTTCTTTGCTGGTCACGAAGGTCACCTCGGCAAGCAGGAGTCTCCCTCTTTTTCGCCGAAGGGGAGCATAACTCCTCGTTGGGGTAGGTGATGTCTGCCTTGCCGACCGGAGAAAGCACTGGGGCGGCGGAAACCCGACGGCTCGCCCAGATCGCCTTGATGTGGGGAGGGAAACTGGGGCCGATGGCCTTTTGGCGGCTGGTCGGGCATCTGGGATCGCCGGAGGCCGTCCTGCAGGCCAACGCTGCTGACCTGGCCCTGCCCTCCCTGCGGCTCGACCCGGAGCAGATTGCGGGCTTGCTGGGGCCGGGCCGGGATCTGGCGCGGGTGGAGGCAGTGCTGGCTCGCCTGGCGCAGCGAGGCGTGCGGGTAGTCTGTGACTTCGAGCCTGAATACCCCGCCATCCTGCAGGAAATGCGCGACCGGCCGCCGGTGCTTTGCCTGGCGGGGAGGATTCTGCCCGCCGATCAGCCGGCGGTGGCCATCGTGGGCACCCGCAGCCCCACTAGCGAGGGTCGACAGATGGCGGAGCGGCTGGCCCGGGCCTGTGCGCGAGAGCACATTACCGTGGTCAGTGGCCTGGCGCTGGGCTGCGACACCGCAGCGCACTGGGGCGCGCTGCGCGGCGGCGGGCGCACCCTGGCCGTGCTGGGGTCGGGAATCGTCGCGGTCAGTCCCCGTGAGAATTTGGACCTAGCCCGCCGCATCACCGAGTCCGGGGCAGTGATCTCGGAGCAACGGCCCGGAGCGCAGGCCTCCAGCGCCAGGCTGCTGGCGCGCAACCGCTTGCAGGTGGGCCTGGCCGAGGCCGTAATCGTGGTGCAAGCCGGGCCGGGGGGAGGCGCGATGCAGACGGCGGAACGGGCCTTCCGGACCGGGCGACTCGTCTACGCCGTAACCTGGTCCTCCCGCTCGGAAAAGACCGAGGGGAACACGGCCCTGCTGGCGCGGGGCGCTAGACCTCTCGCCGGCCCCGAGGAGATAGCGAACCTGGTACGGGAACTGTACGTCCACCAAGAGCGGGTCCGGCGGGCGCGGGCCACCGAGGCGGTGCGAGGGAGGCTGTTCGCCGAGGGCAGCCCGCGGTAGATCCCGGCCCGGGAGGCCGCGGTCGCTAAGCCCCCGGCAGACCGAGTGAGCTAGGAGGCCAGACATGAAACCTATGACCGAGAAGAACCTCAAGGACGCCTTTGCCGGCGAAAGCCAGGCCCATATGAAATACTTGGCCTTCGCCGCTCAGGCCGAGCGCGAGGGCAAACCCAATGTTGCCCGGCTGTTTCGGGCCGTCGCTTTTGCCGAGATGCAGCACGCCCATTATCACCTGCGCCAGTTGCAGGGAATCGGCAGCACGGTGGAGAACTTGCAGCATGCCTACGAGGGCGAGGACTTTGAGATTGAGCATATGTACCCGGCTTTCACCGCGGTAGGGGAACTGGAAGGCGAGAAAGACGCCGTCCAAGGGTACTTCTGGGCGGTAGAGGCAGAGAAGAATCACCGGCCCCTGTACCAGGAGGCCAAGGGGCGCGTGGAGGCGGGCGGAGACTTGGACGACACGCCGCTATATGTGTGCGGCTGCTGCGGTCACACCGGGCGCGGGGAGCCGCCGGAGAAATGCCCGACCTGCGGGTCGCCCAAGGCGAACTTCCAGATGTTCTAGCTGACCCATCACCTATCAGATTGGGAGGGAGTGCAGATGCCGGAGTTCACCAACCCCTTTTCGCAGATTGTTCCGGATCGGAAGATGACCAAGCGCGAGCTGATTCGGGCCCTGCGCCTGAACCTGGCGGCGGAAGAGGACGCGACCTCGCTATACGAGGCCCACGCCGACGCCACCGACGACCCGCTGGCGAAGAAAGTCCTGCAGGACATCGCCAACGAGGAGCGGGTGCACGTGGGTGAATTTCAGCGACTGATCAGTCTCCTGCTGGATGACGAAGACGAGTTGTTGGCTCAAGGCGCTGCTGAGGTGGACGAAATGGCAGTGGAGACGACCGCGGCGTCCGGCCCGGGTGCCACCGAGGGGGCCGAGACAAGCCGCGAGCCCACGGTGGGCGATCTCACCGGAGGCATTTCCTAATAAGACCCCAAGGGAGGAATTACGATGGGAGACTTGTTGGCACGCGAGGAAGCGCCGCTGAGCAGTGAGGAATGGGCGCGGCTGGACCAGGTCGTGGTGGAGACCGCGCGCAGGTACCTGGTGGGGCGCAAGTTCATCCCGCTCTACGGGCCGCTGGGAGCCGGGCTGCCCGCCGTCCCGGCAGTGGCCCTGAGTGGTTTCGAGGGGGAGACCAGCATCACCGCCGCGAGTCCCGCCTGGGTGCCGCTCAAGCGTTTGCAGAAGGACTTCCTGCTGGAATACGCAGCCCTGGAGACGGCCAAGCGGCTGGACTTGCCCCTGGACCTGTCCGCCGCCGCGGCCGCCGCGTATGTAGTGGCAACGGAGGAGGATGACTTAATCTTCAACGGCTGCGCGGACTGTGGGGCCGAGGGCCTGCTCAACGCCAAGGGCGTCCAGAAGGTCGAAGCCGACTCCTGGGAGACCGCCGGGGCGCTCTTTGCCGATGTGGTCAAGGCGCTGGAGGCGCTAGGCAGCGCCGGCTGCCCGGGGCCGTATGCGGTGGTCGTCGCCCCTTCGGTCTGGGCGATGGCGCACCGGCCCCTGGGGGGCGGACAGATGCTGGAGAGCACAGTGATCGAGAACGTGGCGAAGGCCGGCTTCCTGGCTGCCCCGGCGATGGGCTCCAAGCAGATGCTGGTGGTTGAGATCGGCTCCCAGAACCTCGACCTGGCCGTGGGCATGGACCTGAAAGTCGCCTATCTGGGCGCCGACAACCTTAACCACCCCTTCCGGGTCATGGAGACGGTGGCCCTGCGTATCAAGCGGCCGCAGGCGATCGTGGTGGTGGGGTAGGACCGGGGGCTTGCCCGTCCAAGGCGCGGGACGAGAGACGCGAGCAGGAACAGAAACCACGGGGCCGCCCTGAGGCGGCCCCGTGGGAGTTATAGGGGGAGGAAGCGAATGCTAACGAGCGCGCCGCCCCGGCTTCGGGCCCAGCCGCTGAGGCCGGGGGGTATAACACTCATGACGGCCGGACACTGGGACCGAGACGGGCGACGCTCAACAGCCCCGTACCCCTCCCCCCAAACTGGAGTGATCTACTGCGGACATTCCTTGAAGCACAGGAACCAGTCGAGGCACTCGTATTCCTTGCCGGCGCCGGCGACGCGCTCGGCGGCCTGCCCACAGGACCCTGGCGGCGGCACGATCACCTTATCGCCTGGCCGCCAGTCGGCCGGCGTGGCGACCTGGTGCTTGTCGGCCGTCTGCATGGCAATCAGCAGGCGCTTGATCTCGTCGAAGTTGCGGCCAGTGGAGAGCGGATAGTACATCAGGGCACGGATCCTGGCCTCGGGGTCAATGAAGAAGACGGCGCGGACTGCCTGGGTGTCGGAGGCCTCGGGCATGACCATGCCGAAGGCCTTGGCCACCTCCATCTTCAGGTCAGCGATGACTGGGAACTTGACCTCGACGTTCTTCATGCCTTTCCACTCGATCTTCTCCTTGATGGTGCGCAGCCAGGCGATATGCGCATAGTGGCTGTCAATGGACAGGCCGATAAGTTGACAGTTGAGCGCGGCGAACTCCTCTTCCATGGTGGCGAAGGTCATGAACTCGGTGGTGCAGACGGGGGTGAAGTCAGCCGGGTGGCTGAATAGGATCACCCACTTGCCGGCGAAGTCATCGGGGAAGGTGATGTCTCCCTGGGTGGTTTTGGCGGTGAAGCGGGGGGCTTTCTCGCCGATGAGGGGGATGCGCGGCAGGACGGGTTGGTTGCACATGGTTCAGTCTCCTTGTCGTAAGCAAAATTAGGACGGTCGCTGAGGGGCGCGCTACTGTCGCCCAGGCTCCACGTCGGTCTGGGCACAACGAGTACAAAGGCCGCGGATTTCCACCTGGACCCGGTCGGGGCTCCCCAGGGCGCTGACGTCGGCGGGGAGGTGGAGGCGGTCCAGTTCGGCGCTGTAGAAGTCGTAAACCGCTCCGCAGGACGTGCAGATAAAGTGGTGATGCGGGCGCAGGTCGCCGTCGAAGCGGACACGCTCGCGGGGCGAGCCGAGGGCGAGAATCAGGCCCAGGTCGTGCAGCAGCCAAAGGTTGCGGTACACGGTGTCAAGAGAGACGGTGGGTACGCGCTGGCGGACGCGGTGGTAGACGGTCTCCGCATCGGGATGATCAGAGGCTCGCAACACCTCGCGGAAGATTTCCAGGCGCTGGGGGGTGAGTTTGACCCCAGCGCGGCGAAGGGTTTCTTCGAGACGGCAGAGACGGAGCTGAGTATCGCGGGAATCGGATTTCATCAGATTGGATACGAGATAGGATTAAGTCGCAAACAGGAATATAGCAGGAAGGCGAGGGAATGTCAAGAGGGGGCTTCGACAGGCCATGGGCGATTGTAGTGACAGGGAAGTCGCGACTGGCGAGACGCAAGACGCGAATAGGAACAGCCACGACGGGGCCGCCGAAGGGCGGCCCCGCTGCTGCAAGTTGGGGCTCGCACTGCTCGGGCGCCGAGGAGGACCCGCTTCCCCCCTCGGGGAATCTCCCATCATCACCTCTCGGGAGGGTTCCCCATGTCCCACGTCGCTATCGTGCTCGATTGCGGTGCCACCAACGTGCGGGCGGTGGCCGTGGATGAAGCCGGCCACATCCTGGCCTCGGCTGGGGCGCCCAATGCGCCCTCTGCTGAGCCGGGCGGCGGGCTAATCTGGGACCTGGAGGTGATCTGGGGGAAACTGGCCGCCGCCTGCCGGGAGGTCTGCGCGCAGGTGCCGGCGGCCGACCTGGCCGCCGTTACCTGCACCACCTTCGGCGCCGACGGCGCGCCCGTGGACGAGCACGGGCGGCAGACCTATCCGGTCATCTCTTGGGCCGATAGCGCCCGGACCGCCGAGGTCGCCCGCCGCCTCGCCGAAGACCCCGGCGGCTGGCCGCTGTTTGCGCGCACCGGCTACCAGATCATCTCCTTCAACACCCTCCTGCGGCTAATCTGGCTACGCGAAAACGCGCCCGGCGCGCTGGAAAAGGCAAAGACCTTCCTGATGACGCCGGGCTTGCTCAGTTTCCGCCTGTGCGGAGAGCGGACGATTGACCCCACCATCGCGGGGACGGGGATGATGATGGACCTGGCGGCACGCGACTGGGCGCCGGAACTGTTGGCCCTGGCTGGCCTCACTCCTGATTTTATGCCCCGCTGGGTGGAGCCGGGGGAGGTCATCGGCCGGGTGCACGAGCAGGCGGCGCAGGAGACCGGCCTGCCGGTGGGCCTGCCCGTCGTGGCGGCGGGGCATGACACGCAGTTCGCCCTGTTTGGCGCAGGCGCCAGGCAGGAGGAGGCAGTGCTCAGCAGCGGCACCTGGGAGATTCTCCTGGTGCGATCCCCGGTCTACACGGCGACGGAGCAAGGCTTCCGCGAGGGCCTGCTTATCGAGGCCGATGCGTTGCCCGGCTGGTGGAACCCGCAACTGCTGATGATGGGCAGCGGAGTGCTGGAATGGGTGCGCAGCAACTTCTTCGCCAGCGCGGAGGGCGAGGAGGCCTACGAGCAGATGATCGCCGCCGCGCGAGAAGTGGCGGCAGGGAGCGCGGGAGTGACGCTCCTGCCCAGTTTCGTCGCCGACACCGGACCCACGGCGAAGTACGGGGTGCCCGGTGCGCTGGTCGGCTTGGGCTTGCAGACGAGCCCCGGGCAGGTCTACCGGGCAGCGCTGGAGGGTCTCTGCTTCCAGATGCGCTGGGCGCTGGAGATTCTGCGCGAGTGCACCGGGTTCCAGCCGCAGGGTCTGCGCGTGGTGGGCGGAGGCTCACGCAATGACCTGTGGAACCAACTCCGCGCCGAGGTCAGCGGGCTGCCAGTGACGGTGATTGCCCAGAAGGAGGCGACCGTGCTGGGGGCCTCCCGCTTCGCTCTGCTGGGGGCCGGGGTCTTCGGGAGCCTGGAGGAGGCACAGGCGGCGCTGATATTGGACGAGACTGTCTACCAGCCCAGCGCGGCGCAGGCGGAGTATGAGGGACTGTACCAGAGGTTCCGAGGATTGCCGGAGGCGCTAAGTGGGTGGGGAAAATGGTGAGGGGTGAGTCAGTGGTTGGTAAGCGGGTCGGCCCCATAAGAAGGAGCGGCGCCTTTCCCTGTCTGTACCCATGTGTCGCTTTCCCCTGGAGAGAATGCTTGTCTACCCGCACCGGCCGTCGCTCGCGGCTACGCGCCCCTCGTGACCTTTCATGATCGCCCCTGCGTCTGTCCTCTTTGCCCTCCCTGAGGGCCCTGGCGAGCCTGGGCCGGCGGAGCCTTTTCCCCTGACCGGTCGTGCTGCGCGCAGCTGGCCGCCGCTGGGCTTGGCGCTGGGCGTCGGGCTCCTGGCGCTACTAGTCAGGCTGCCCTTTCTCACTTCGATTCCGCCGACTTGGGACAGCGTGCAGTACGTGCTGGGCGTGCTGCATTATGACCTGGAACTGCACCAACCTCATCCACCCGGCTATATTCTGTACGTGTGCGCTGCCAAGGCGCTGCATGCGCTGGGCCTGTCCCCCTACGCCGCGCTGCTGGCGCTGAGCCTCGTTGCCGGCGCGGCCATGGCGGCGTTGCTGAGCTGGTGGGCCGCGCGCCTGGGGGGAACGGCGGCGGCGCTAGCGGCGGGCGGGCTCACCATCGCCAGTCCTCTGGCCTGGAACTACGCGACGGTGGGCGACACCTACGCACTTTCGGGTTGTTTGTCCGCGGTAGTCGGATACCTGTGTTGGCGGCTCTACCGGGAGGAGGCGCAGTCGCCCCTTCCCCCAGCTGCGGCGCTTGGCCTGGCCGGGGGCCTGCGCCCCACCGACGCGCTGTTCTTGCTCCCGCTGTGGTTGTACTGCATAGGCAAGCGCGGGTGGAAGGCTACGCTTATCGGATCGGTCACTTTCGGTTTGGTCTCCTTGGCCTGGTTCTTGCCCTTGCTGGCGATAGTGGGCGGCCTGGGGCGCTATCTGGACCTCAGTCATCGCCTCGGCCGCGGAGTGTGGGAGATCTCGCCGCTGGCGGGAGGGGCTGCCCGGCTCAGTCATTATCTGGGCGCCCTGGGAGTCGGCGCCCTGGGGCTGCTCTTCGTGGGCTGGTTGTTTGTGCCCGCCGCCGGACAAACTGACTTAGGCCGTGCGCGGGGGTTTCTGCTGCTTTGGCTAGCACCGGCAACGATCTTTTACGTGGTAGTGCACTTGGGCACGCCGGGGTACATGATGATCCTGGCGCCGCCCCTGCTCTTGCTGGCCGGCCTGGGACTAGGGCGGGTGCTGCAGGCAGGACCCGCTGCCCGGGGGCTAGCGCTTTTCGCTGTAGTACTGGCCCTCAACGGCTTTTTCCTGCACCAGACGATCCTCAAGGCCCAGCAGGCTCAAGCCGCGCATTTCCAGGAGATCGTCGCGGCCTGCCGCCCCTATGCGGGGCCGGAGACGGTCGTGCTCACCACCCCTGGGCGCACGGGCCGCCCTCACGCCGAGTTGCCTTACCGGGCGGCAATGTACCTGCTGCCCGACTGCCGAGTATTCCTCTTTCCCCTGGTCGAGCCCGGCGCCCCGGGGGGACTACCCAACGCCGGCTACCGAATGCAAAGCGCCATCGAGCGACCGCCGCTCCGACTGCGCGGGCTGCGGCATCTCCTGGTGGGCCCCAGTCACCTGCGCTATCTGCCGCCGGGCGCGGACTTTCGGCAGGTGGTGGCGAATCCGCAGGCCGAAATCTTCCTCGTCGAGGTCCAGGGTGCGGAGGTGGTGCTCGACCAAGCAGGAATCAGTTTCCTGTGGAACGCGCCGGCCGGCAGGCCGGGGGGGAGTGAATCCGATGGGACCAGATCCGACTCTGGCCGAGTTCCAGCGACAGATTGAGCGCATCTATTACGAAAAGGACGCCGCTCGCGGCCTGGCGGCGACCTTCATGTGGTTCGTGGAGGAAGTCGGGGAGCTCGCCCGGGCCTTGCAGCGAGGGAACCGGCAGGAGATCGAGGAGGAATTCCACGACGTGCTGGCCTGGCTGAGCACGCTGGCCTCGATTGCCGGCGTGGAGCTGGCTGAGGCGATGGAGAAATACGAATTAGGTTGCCCCAAGTGCGGGCAGACCCCCTGCCGGTGTGGGTGAGGTGGTCGTTGGTCGCTGGTGGTTGGTCGTTGGTCGGTGGTAGTCGGTCGTTGGTGGATAGGCGTTCGTCGAGGGAAAGGGGAGGAGTAGACCACGCATCCCAAGAAATGGCGCGGCAGCGGGCAGGTAGGGGCAGCGGCGCCGAGGCGCCACCGCACCTATGCAGTTCAGCACGATTCTCTCAAGCCCGGGCTCATCAATCACCGACCGCCGACCAACCACCAACGACCAACCACCCTCTCCTATCCACCTTCCGCGCAGACTCCGGCGAACGCGCACCGGGCGCAGTGCGGTCCGGGCACTGCCGGGCAAGGCGCTCCCGAGGCGTGCGCGGCCAGGCGCTCCAGCAGGGTTTGGAGGCGGCGGGCCTGGGCCGCAAGTTCGTTGGGAGTTAGAGGGAGGGCCTCCAGGCCGTCGGGTCGGACATGCACTAGCAGGGGCGGAGGCGGCTCGCGACCGGTTTCGCTACGCAGCGCTTCGCGATAGAGATACATTTGGAGCGTATAATTGGCGCGGGCGGAGGGCGTTATCTCCCTTTCCGTCTTGAAGTCCACAACCTGCAGATCGTGGGTAAGCAGCAAATCCACGGCTCCGGCAACCCGGACTGTGAGGGCGCCCGCCGGCACCACCAGGTTGACTGGCCGCTCGACCTCGAGCGGCGGGGAGAGGGCGGCCCATTCACTTCTCAAGAAGGCGCCAACCAGAGCCGTGAGACGGGCCGCCTCGCTTGCGGACAGACCGGTGGTGACCGGCGGGGGAGGCGCGGTTTTCGCCCGGTCGCCGCTGGGCCCGGTACGGTAGTGCTCGGCCACGAAGCGGTGGAAGCGGCTGCCCACCTCGACACCGCTGTCTCCCTCGCTCTCCGGCTCTCCTTCCCAGCCGGCCGGAGCCTGCCGGGAAAGCAGCCAGGCGCGGGGGCAGTCCTCCAGGCGACGCAGTTGCGTGTAGGACGCCGACAAGAGCTCAGGAGTTCGAGACAAGTCGCGGCTGAGGCGAAGCGCCGGCGCCGGACGCACGAGTTCGCGCTCCTCCCGCTCGGCTGGCGGGGGAGCGACGGGAGCCTCCGGAAGGTCGGCAAAGTAGTCGGCGGCGGGATAGCGAGGCAGGCTTTTCTTTTCCTGCGCGCGGGTGACACAGAGCAGGCGCTGGGCGCGCGTTACCCCCACATAAGCCAAACGTAGCGCCTCATCGTCCTCGGGCAGACTGGTCACCTGCTGCACGAGCTTGCGCACCACCTGCTTGGGGTCCTCGCCGCTGACCTTCAGCCCCAGCAGGCCCCAGGCGCGGTCGTAACGCGGGCCGCCTCGCCGCCGCTCGTTCCAGGCCGGAAGGAAGACCGCCTCAAAGCCGAGGCCCTTAGCGCGGTGGATAGTCATGATTCGCACTGCCCCGCCTACCGG
>CALFVE010000341.1 GCA_937928475.1 uncultured bacterium
CTACCGGCTGATCCACCACTGGCAGTTCGCGGTAATCTTCTTGGAGATAGAGATCCAGGGCCTGCACGAGGTCTTCTAGCGCCGCCAGGCGGCGGCCGGAGACCTGCTCGATCAGCCCCTCGAAGGTGGCCCGCACCGTGGAGACGGCCTGTTCCTCCGAGGGGGTCAGGGCGACATGCTCCGCGCAATGGCGCCAGACCGCCTCCAGCACCTCCCGCGCCGAGAAGCGCTGGGCCAGTTCGCACAAGGCGGCGTATTCTTGGGCGAAGGCGACTAAGGGCTCGGCAGGAATCTCGCTGCGCTCAGCCGGCTCGCGGTCGTCGTCTCCGGCGAGGAAGCGCTGCAGCGTGACCAGGATCGGCTCCGACCGGCGCTTCCGAATGCCTTCGACGGGCGTTGTGAGCAGCAGATACAGGGCGCGATCGGAAAGCGCGTAAGGCTCGCGGGCGAGCAGGCGCGTGAGGTAGAGGTCCTGCTGGGGATCGCGCAGCACGTGGAGCCAAGCGATCACGTCACGAGCCAGCGGGTGCTCGAAGAAACCTACCCCACCCTGAGCCTGGTAAGGCAAGCTCCGCCGCTCAAAGGCCACCTTCAGAGGACGAAAGAAACGGCGCTTGCGGATAAGCACAGCGACCTCGGACAGGTCGGCGATCTCGCCGCTCTCTCGCCACCGGCAGATCTGGTCGGCGATGAAGGCAGCCTCGGCGCGGCGGCTGAGGCGCACACCATGCTCTCCGCTGAAGGGGGCGGGAAAAAGAACCGCGCCTGCCGCCAGGTTAGCCGGCTTCAGTTGCGGGTCCTGGGAGCGCGCGGCTCGGCCCGCGCGGTTGGCCACCTGCGTCACAGCGGAAGTCAGGCGGTACGATTCGGTCAGCGGGCGAAAGATCGGCACGCCCTCCGCCGTCTCTCCCTCAACCATGGGCAGGAGCGCGTCCATGTTTTCGGGCCGGGCCTGCCGCCAGGCATAAATGGACTGTTTCTGGTCGCCGACCACCAGCAGCCGCTCATAGGATGGTTCGCGGCGCACCTCACCCGTCACCGAACGGACCTCCAGCGTGCGCGGCCGGGCCAGGAGGCAGACGAGGTCGAGTTGGCTGAGCGAAGTGTCCTGAAACTCGTCTATCAGCAGGTACTGGAAGTAATCACGGTAGTATGCCGACAGCCCCAGATCGGGACGGCGCAGCAGAGCCGCCGCCTGCATGATCTGCCCGTCGTAGTCCAGCGCTCCCTCCTCAGCCAGGCGGTCGAGGTACGCCTGGTAGATGCCGGTCGCAGCCTCGATCAGGGCCTCCTCAGCCGCCTGGGCCCGGTCGAGGAGGGCCTGGGTGTCACCGCGCGGTGTCGGCGGCTTGCGCCGGGTGTCAGAGAAATAGAGTTTGCGCAACTCCCGGGTATCGCCAGCCTGCGGCCCCTCGAGCGAAACCGTTAGCCCGAAGGCGGAGGTCGCACGAGTGATAACGAGCCCGGCCAGGTCGTGCTGGTCCATCTGCTGCCCCTCGGCGGCGCTAGGGAGCAGGCTCCAGAACCGCTCGCTCTGCTCCAGAGCGGTCCGCCGGAACTCCTCTGGAGTGTGGCCCGCGCCCTTGGCCTCCCGCACCAGCGTCAGCAGCAGGCGGCGGAGTTGCTCCGGTTTCTCCACGCCCAGGTCCGCGAGGCGGTCCGGAGCCAGGGGGGTCAGGTGCGCGAACTCTCCCCGGAATCCCGCGTCCAGCAGGCCCTCCAGGTAGAGGGCCTCCTCAATCTCTGTGACCAGCGCCGGCTCCGGGTTGAGCCCCGCCAGGTAAGCGTTTTCTCGCAAGAGCCGAGCACAGAAACTATGAAAGGTATGCACCCACAGCGAAGGCAGCGGCTCGGGATAGTGGTTCAAGCGTAGCAACCGACGGATGCGGGTGCGCATTTCCGTGGCCGCATTGTCGGTGAAGGTGAGCGCCAGTAGGCGGTCGGGCGAGAGGCCTCTCTCCACCACCAACCAGACAAAGCGATGCGCAAGCACAAAGGTCTTGCCCGTGCCCGCGCCGGCCACCACCTTCAACGGGATCCCGAGGTTTGGCTCCTCGATGATGGCGCGCTGTTCCTCACTGGGCTCCCGCTCATACTGCATCTTCATGACAGTTCCGCCTCATCACAGATGCCCACGAACGGGCAGCCACGCGCAAAGGAGCGGCAGCCCTCCTCGGGGGCACTCCCCGGAAAGTCGGAGCGCTGCTTGATCTCGCGGGCCCACTCCGCAAGCAGACCCCGGAAGCGGTCGAGGTCCTCGCGGTTGAGGGTCTCCGTCTCCTTCGGTCCCGACCCCAGCCACACGCAAGACATCTTGCACCCCTGGGCCGCCGAGAAACTCACCAGACAGACGCGGCGCAGGTCGGGCAGGCCCGGTTGGGCCTCCCAGGCCAGCGCGTACATAGGCAGTTGCACCTCGGTGCGACCCTGGCGCGGGTCGGACGGCTCCAGAGGAATGTGGCGGCGTAGCGTCGAGCCGCTGTCAACTTCTCCCGTCTTATAGTCAACCACCGCTACCCCGTCGTCGAACTCCATTGCCACGTCTACCTTCCCAGCGAAGCGGTGGTAGTCGCCGGCGCGGTCTTTGAGTTCGAAGCGCAGGTAGCGCTCCGGCAGGATGGTGCGCGCCTGCGCCGCCGGAGTAAGCAGGTACAATTCCAGGGCAGCTGCTGCAAGCCGACGGTACAGGTTGGCGGCCAGAGGCGACGAGAACTGAGGTCGGGCCTCGTCAAGCACCTCCGCCAGCAGGCACCGGGCTGTCTCGGGGGTGCGTCCCTCCGGCGCACGGTGGTTCAAAGCGGCCAGGAAGCGATGCACCGTCTTCCCGTAGGTCAAATAGTCCGCCTCCTCGCGGGGCGCCACGGCCAGCACGCT
>CALFVE010000342.1 GCA_937928475.1 uncultured bacterium
GCCGTGGTAGCATCCGTCTCCGGGCTCTGGTTATTCATCATCGGCGTGCTGTCGCCGACACGCGCAGCAATGTACAGATGCTGCGCGTTGTACATCATGTAGCCGCGGTAGTAGTAGCGGTCCTTCTGCTCCTCATAGCGGTAGGTGTAGAACTCCCCTGAGGTGTCCCAGTCCGCGAGGTCCCCGTCAATGGTAACCGGTCCGGGTGCCGGGACGACATGCACCGCCTCGTAGCGGCCGACGTTGACGTTCCCCTGGGCCCAGGCCCCGGAGGCGATCAGGACTAGCAGGAGAAGGGTACAAAGCGTTCGCATGATAGGTCCTCGCTAGAGAGTCTCCGGCATCTGTTTGACAGGAGGTTCGTAAAGTTGCTCTGCCCTATCCCACTGACCGGTCGGGATACTCCGGGGCCAGAGGCTGACCGGTCGTGATCCTAGCGATGGCGTCGCGCGCCCGGATCTTGGTGTTGATCTCCGCATAGCCCGCCGCCTTCTCCAGCGCCGGGAGCGCCGCCGCGTCGCCGATCTGCCCCAGAGCCTGCGCCGCGAGGCTGTGCACCGGGTAAAACTCGCGCTGGTCCTCGAGGATCGCGCACAGCGCCGGCACCGCCTCCCGAGCGCGCAGCCTGCCCAGTGCCTCAATCACCGCCACCTTCAGCCGATGCCGCTTGGTCCTGTCCGCACCGTCCGTCCCCAGGCGGAACCTCTCTGGCCCTTCGGCACGCAGCCTATCCAAGGCCTCCCTCCAGGTCAAGGTATCATCGGCGTAGATGACCTCCGGCCTCTCCCGGTCGAGGAGCGCCAGCAGGGGCGCCACAGCGGCCTGGCTGCCGATGCGTCCCAGAAGTTCCGCCGCCGTTTGCTGCACCTTCCAGTCGGGGTCAGTGAGCGCGGCGAGAAGATCCTCAATCGCCTGCTCGTCGGCCTGCGAGGCTTCCCGCATCAGCGCCCCCATCCGCTTGGCATATGCCGGCAGCGCCCGGTCTGACCGGGTAGTGACCGAGGAGAGGCTGGGCGAGATGACCACCCTGCCGTCCGCCTCACGCCGCAGGTCCCTGGCCAGCCGACCGTTGATGAAGACCGGTTTGTCCTGCTCCAGCGAGACAACGAGGGTGGGGCGCTGCTGGCCCACCAGGTCAATGTCCAGGGCCCCGCGACTCTCCAGGCTCAGGTGGAAATCCGGATGGGTTAATTCCACTCGCTCCGGGCCAGACAGGTCCCCCAAGGTCACGAGCCCAGGCTCCCAGCCCGCATCTAATGGTCGGTCGCTCCAGAAAGCCACCTCGCCCAGGGAAAGCCGGGTAGCCTGAAGCGCGGCCCAGCCCTTCTCCGACAAGAGCACCGCGCTGGCCCGCCCCCGCACGGCGCCCGCATCAATCTCGACGCCGGTGGCGTTCAGGAGGATTTCGTCGCGTCCCCACGCGCCCCGGATCTCGTAGTGATTGGGGCCAAGCGCCCTAAGAGCAGGCAGCGCCGGCTTGTCCGTCTCCACCATCAACTCCACGGCGCCGTTCATCAGTTTGCCCTGCACCGTCTCACCGGCGACCACCAGAACATTGTTCCTGCTCCTTACGCGGTTGGTGATGTCCACTACCACCGGCACATACCAGGAGCGCGGCCGGCGATGCTCGCGCTCCTCGGCGAACACCGGCACCTCCTTCCCGTTGACCCACAGGCGGAGGCCGGGTACCGGGGAAGCGAGGTGCAGAAAGACCCGCTTGCCTCTCGCCTCCGGTGGCAGGTCAAAGGTTCTCCCCGCCCAGACGAAAGAGTCGTCGCCGTTGCGGGCGCGGAGGAGCCCGCACTCCGCCGCCGGGGTCGTCGCCTTGCCGGGCACGCCCCGGTGGAGACCCTCAACGAGGCCCGGTCCGCAGTCGCGGCGCAGGGAGGCCCAGCCTTGACTTAAATCGGCCACCGGACGCACCCGCCGGTGGGGAACGAGCAGCAGCGGGATCGTTACCTCGCTTCCTTCCGCAGCGTACTGGATGAGCGTCGAGCGACCCTCCAAGTCGTTGGGGAAGCCGGGGACCTCGGTGAGGCGCGGTCGCAGGTTCCCGTCGAGCGGCACAATATCCACCTCGACACCCTCCGCGGTGGTGATGTTCACGCTGCGCCCGCGCACGGTGACCTCCCCTCGCGCGAAGGCCTGCCAGGCGAAACCCAGGGCCTCGCCGGTAGTGCGGATGGCATCGCTCACCAGGAAGTAGTCATCGCGTACCAAGAGCGAGGTGCGCACCATGGACTCAATCGGGTAGCGGGGCTGGTAGAAGGCGGCCGCCTCGCTGGCCAGCAGTTTGCAGTTGGGCAGCGAAGCAAACGCCACCAGACGCCCCTCGCGGGACTGGGGAGGCGAGTACCAGCCCTCGCCGTTCACCACGATTGAGTTCGAGGCGCCAATCAGGCCGTAGGAGAAGCCCTTGACCCACCTCTTCGGCTCCCAAGTGGAGAAACTGCGATAGTAGTTCTCGATGGACTCAAGTTCCCCTGGCGCCAGCACCTCGTTGAAAACCTCAATCGGGTAGTCAAACTGGGTACACTGCTCGTGGTTGGGACTGCCGTCGGTGAAGATGGTCGAGCCCCACAGATCGAGGGCTAGCATGTTGGGGTTGACCTGGGCTCGTCCGCAATATACCCCCGGCTCACAGCGATCCCAGGCCTGGAACAGCCGCCATTGCTTCCGCTCCTCCACCAGTGCCCCGGCCACGTTGCCAATCGCCCAAGAGCTGAAGGCTCCTGCCTGCTTCGGCGGACGCAAGCCTTCCGGCCACCAGAGCAGCGTCCAGAGGCGATCGTCGCTGCCCCAGGCGATATGGTTCGGCTCCAGGGCCAGACTAGCGCTCTCGATCACCTGCAGCGGAGTCGGATCGCCGGTCTTGCGGGCCAGATAGGCCAGGCCCATCAGGGAGGCGCATTTCATCCAGCCGTAATTATCCCAGGGTGCATCAGGCCACTTGGCCCAATGATCTTGAGGTAGGTGCGCAGGATAGTCTCCGGCGAGGTGCTGCTGGGCGGGAAGGACTGGCGGAAAACGTCCTCGAAGGTGATTTCTTCCATTAGCGCGCAGTACCAACTCACCACCGGCGCGACGATCTGGCAGAAGTAGGTGGACCCCTCGTAGGAATAACCGCCTGGCGGAGAGAGGGCAAAGAGGTCCGGGAAACGCATCATCCCGGCGCTCATCAGCCGCTGCGCGCGCAGGTCGTGGCCGCGCTTGACGCCGAAGAGATAGCCTACCAGGGTGCAGCAAAGGCTCATGGAGGCGATCTGGTTGTCAAAGGTGCGCATGCGCGACTTGGCGATGTTGAAGGGATGCTTGAAGGTATAGTCCAGTATCGCCTCCTTGATCGCCTCATAGTCCTGTCCGGAGACGGCCTCGGAATCGGCGATCCAGTCCAGCATGGCGGCCAGCCGCGCCATGGGCGCCGCGTTGCACCAGGTATGGAACTGCAGGTCCAAGGATAGGTCGCCGGCCAGATAGCGTTCCATCTCCGCCTGTAGCCCGGCGAGGGCCTGCTCGGCATAGGCTTCCTTGCCGGTGGCCAGATAACAGAAGGCCGGCGCGTAGGCGGGGCTGCCGGTGGTATTGGGC
>CALFVE010000343.1 GCA_937928475.1 uncultured bacterium
CCCTCCCTAAAGGGAGGGGGAGCACGCGGAATCCTAGCCCCCGGCCTCCCTCCCTAAAGGGAGGGGGAGCGGGGGCGACCTGCGACCTGGAGCACCGTGACAGGCGACACGAATCAGCGCCCAGCGTCCGCGCCGGCCACCTCGAGGACGGTGGTGATGGAACAGATGCTCGTAGGCAAGTCCGACATTGTCACTGGCTCGCACCCGCCGGAGTTGCGGGAGCAAGCCAGGCACTTTCGTCGGAACATGACGCCGGCAGAGAAGCGCTTGTGGGCCAGTCTGCGGGCTGGTCGTCTAGCGGGCCTCCATTTCCGACGGCAGCAAGTCATTGATCACTTCATTGTGGACTTCTACTGCCATGCCGCGGGGCTGGTGGTTGAGGTAGATGGCGAAGTGCATGGGGACCAAGGGGAGCGCGACGCCAACCGCGACGGCTTGCTGGCGGGGCGCGGACTGCTAATCTTGCGCTTTGCCAACCGCCAGATCATGAACAGCCTGCCGGCCGTCCTGCGGGAGATTCGGGTGGCCGCGCAAGCGCGGCTGGGGCCAGGTCCCCAGAGGGCTGACATGCCTGCGCCTCCACCCGGCCGGCCGACGGCGATCCCTGGTTCAGCTCGGAACCCCGGACCGGAGCGGTAGCGAGCCAGCGCCCTGCCGGCCCAGTTTCCGCTTTTCTTTCGGGGACATAACCTCAGCAGGGTCGTGGCTGTCGCCTTTCAGGTCTCCTCTTCCCTTCAGGGGGATTACCTGGGCAGGGCGCTTGGTGCTGACTTCCCGGCTTGTTTCCCCTCCTTTCATGGGAGGCCATGCCCGTGCGCTGGCGGTCTTGACCTCCCACCTTATTCCCCCTCCCTTTAGGGAGGGGGTCCAGGGGGTAGGCCCTCCATCCACTTCAGCGGCTCCGTCACCTGCGGGAGCAGGAACCTCAGTTTCTCCTCCCGCTGCACCTTGCGGTGCATGGCGTCCAGGCGCACGTACAGCCACCTCTCCCGCAGCAAGTCGGGCAGGCAGGCCCTCTCCTCCTCGCTCAGCGGCAGGCGCGCCTGATAAGTCTCCAGGAACAGGCGGACCCTCTCCGCGTCGTACCGAGGGGCCTGAGTGAGCGCGGCCAGGTCCCCGGCCAGCGGGCGCTCCCGCGGGCAGGCGAAGAAGAGAATCCCGTCGGCCAGGTCCTTGACCCGCGCCTGCCGGCAGGCCCAGTCGAAGTCAAAGAGGCCGGCGATGGCTGAGCCGGAGGCGACCTCTTCCTCCGCCAGACCGCCCGGGTTTGACGTTTCCCCGGGAGGGGCCGGCCCAGCGCCTCGCGACGCCGTCGCGGCGCGGGAGACCGGCCCGTCGCCCAGCAAGGCCCTGTGCGCGGGACCGGCCACTGGGCACCCTGGAGTCGGCCGGCGGGCCGGTTTCAGGCCAGGCTCCGCCTGGCCCTCAGCCGGCCCTTCCGGGGAGGCCTCCTCGTACTTCACATTTGCTGGGTGGTAGTCGCCGTGGATGATCGTCTGCGGCAGCGCCCAGTAGCGCTCGTCGGGGAGGCGCTGCAACACCTCGTGCGCGGTGTGTTCGAGGTAGTCCAAGACCTTCCTTGCCTCGCTTACGCTGAGCGCGCCAGGACGGATCCCCTCCTCCAGCAAGGCGCGCGCCTCGGCGATCTCAGGCAAGCGGTCGGCAGGATGGAACAAGCGCGGGAGGTCTTTCTTGCCGGCAGGCGTGAAGCCTGCGGTCGCCTGGTGAAAGCGCGCCAGCAGGTCGGCGGCCGCCACCAGGTCCGCCCGGCTCTCCGGATCGAAGGGGCGACCCTCCACCCAGGGATAAACCTCGTAGACGCGGCCCTCCTCCACCACCCAGCGGCTGCCCTCGTGGGTCCGAAGAGCGGGGATGACCGGGAGGCCCGCGCGGGCCAGGTGTCGCATCAGGGAGTGGTCATACGAGAGCCGGGCCCGGTCGCTGTAGCGGGGCGAGCGCTGTTTCAGGAAGTACTGCCCGCGGCGGGTCGCGACGATCACCGCCGGGCTGGCGGTCCCCGCCGCCTCCCGCAGAAAGACGAATTCGCCAACATTCCAGTGTCGCAGCAGCGCTACGGTCTGCTTGCGGTTCAGGGGCCAGGTAGTGAGGGAGGACATGGTGACCAGAAAACGGCAAGTCGAAAGTCGAAAGTCGGAAGTGGAAAGTTACGAGTCCAGAGTCGAAAGCCAGGAATGGGCAGTGAAGAACCGGCAGAGGTAGGGACAGCCCTTGGCCGGCCGTGTCTCCCGTTTGCTCATCTGCAATACCTGCACGCGCGGACATCGGCCCGCTGCGCTGGGCAGAGTCCGCCTCGCAGTTACCCTTCCGCTCCCTCCGTGCTTCCTCTGCGCTTCCTCTGCGCTTCCTCTGTGCTTCCTCTGCGCTTCCTCTGCGCTTCCTCCGTGCTTCTGTTGCGCTTCTGTTGCGCTTCCGGCGCGCTCTCCCCGCTATTGTTACTCCAGCTCCAACGTCAGGTTATCCTGACCCGCCGGCGGCTCCGGCGCCTGTTTGGCAATACCCAGGTGGTCATACGCTGCCTGGGTTGCCATCCGCCCCCGCGCGGTTCGGAGCACGAAGCCGATCTTGAGCAGGAACGGCTCCACCACGTCCTGCAGCGTATCCTCGTCCTCGGAGAGGGTCGCGGCCAGAGCATTGAGGCCTACCGGGCCGCCGCTGTAGTAGTCAATCATCGCTTGCAGATACTTGCGGTCAAGGGGGTCGAGGCCGCGCTCGTCCACGCCCATCTCCTCCAGGGCTCGGCGGGCCACCTCGCCGGTGATGACCCCCTGGGCCACCACCTGCGCGTAATCCCGCACCCGTCGCAGCAGACGATTGACAACGCGGGGCGTGCCTCGGCTCCGCTCGGCCAGGACCTGCGCACCCTCCTCCTCCAGGGGGATATCTAGAATGGCCGCCGAGCGCAGCACAATCTGCCGCAGTTGCTCCGCGCTGTAGAAGTCGAGGTGGTGGAAGATGCCGAAGCGCTCGCGCAAGGGGGCGGTGAGCATTCCCGCCCGCGTGGTGGCGCCAATCAGGGTGAAGGGCTCAATCTTCAGGGAGATGGTCTTGGCATACGGCCCCCGATCCACCACGAAGTCAAGGTGAAAGTCCTCCATCGCCGGGTAGAGGTACTCCTCCACCGGCCGAGGGATGCGATGTATCTCGTCAATAAACAGCACGTCCCCGCGCCGCAGGTTGGTGAGCACGCCCACCAGGTCGGCCGCGCGTTCCAGCGAGGGGCCGCTGGTACGGTGCATCTCCGCGCCCATCTCGCGAGTGATGATGTAGGCGAGCGTGGTCTTGCCCAGGCCCGGCGGGCCGTCAAAGAGCACGTGCTCCAGGCACTCCCCCCGGGCCTGCGCGGCCTGGATGGCGATGCGTAGTTGCGTGATCAGCCGGTCCTGGCCGACGTTGTACTCCTCCAGGGTACGCGGGCGCAGGGAGGGGACCTCTTCGAGGTCCTCCTCCTGCGGCTGCCCGCTGATGATCCGCTCGCGCTTGGGTCGGTCGTCCATGACGGAAAGTATTTCGAGGAGTAGGGGCTAAGCACCTGCCGCGAGCAACCTCGGCAGGCCCTCAGTCGCCCCCGATCCTCCCGTATTTCTCCAGCAGCCTCCGGAGATTCTCGCCCAGAATCTTGCGCTTGTCGGCCTCGGAGAGGCGCGCATAGTAGATCGGCGCCAGGCCCCAGGCGATGGGCAGATCGCTCAGGTCCGAACCGAACAGGAGGCGATTCGTCCCGTACTGCGCCACGAACTCCTCGGTCTGCCGCCAGCCCAGGAAGGGGCAGGTGCAGATGTACAGGTTCGGGCAGCGCTTGGCAATGTCTACGTACTCCAAGGTAGAGTGGCCAGTGATGAAGCAGACGCCAGGGTAGGTGGTGCACAGTCGCTCCAGGTGCTCGGCCGAACCCCAATTATGATTGAGGACTAGCAGGCCGTGCTCCTGAGCAAAGGCACAAGCCACCTCGATATTCGGTCCCTCGGCTGGGTAGCCGTGATAGTGGGGGATAAGTTTGATCCCGCGCATCCCTTGGGCCAGGCCTCGCTCTAGCTCTTCCCGCATCAGCCGCTCGCCGCGGTGGGGGTTGACCAGGGTGAAGCCGACAAAGCGGTCCGGGTGCCGGCGCACCGCTTCGACGACCAGGTTGTTGCCCCAGGTCTCGTCGCTGAATACCCCTTCCAGGCTGAAGACGCAACAGACCCGCACCCCGAACTTGTCCATCTCGCGCAGCAGGTCCTCGACGGTGTCCTCGATGACGTGATTGGGGCTGGACTGGCCGATATGGCCATGGCAGTCGTAAACGGGGAACTCCCGCAGGGGCAGGCGCTCGCGGGCCGCGTGATGCAAGGGGTCGTCCGCCGGAGGGAAGGTCACCTGGTCGGCAACGAAGCGCACCTTTTCGTTCCAAGAGAGCAAGCGGCGCAGGTTGCCGCCCGCAATCAGGGAGAGAGCCTCCTGCGAGATGTCCGAGTAGCCGATCTGCATCATCGGCACCGCGGCGCAGCGGAAGGGCAACTGCGAGCCCCAGAGCAGCCGCTGCGGACCGAACTCGCGGCAGAGCCTCTCCACGGCGCGATGTAGCCACCAGGCGGAGAGGTCAAGATGCAGGTTGGGACAGGCGGCCAGCGCCGCGTAGCCAGCGCGCTGCGCGCGGTAGGTGCGGGACTCGGTAACCACCACGGGAAGCGTGGGGAAGCGCCGGCACAGCCGGACCACCAGGTCCCATTCGGTGGGGTTATCCATCCCCCCGTCAATCTGGGCGTTAGGGCAGAGAAAGACCGGCACCCCGGCCTCGGCCAGTGGCTCCAGCAAGGGGTCAATGCCCCAGTCTTCCAGGCGGATCTCGAATTTGTGATAGAAAAGGAAAAGCGCGCCCACGCCTTGCTCGCGCATCTCCGCCACCAGGTCGCGAGGCGGGGGCAGTTCCTTTGTCTGCGGCATCAATCCCGCCCAGGCCGGGTGCAAACGGGGATGGTTGCGCGTGAGTTCCACGATGCGCCGGTTCCCCGCCGCCGGATTCGCCTCGGCCGCCAGGGCGTCGAGCACCAGCGCCTCGTGGATGCCGAAGTGATCCATCTCGGCCAGCAGGGCCTCGGGGGTAATCGGCTGCCCCTCGCGATAGTGGACGTTGCGCCCCAAGAAGCAGCAGGCATCAAACCAGGTGATGGGGGTAGACATGAGACTCCCTCGCTTCTTCAGAGAGCTTGACTTGGCGCGAGTGCGGCTTGTGCAGAAGGGCTGGCTATCGTGGGCCGGTTTCAGGCCAGGCGCAGCCTGGGCTTCAGCCGGCCCCTCCGAAGGGGGAACTTTGTGGTGCGGCTTGCCGCGACGCGATGGCCCTCCGCCTGCTTGCGACTCAACAGCATCAGCGGATGGGTCTTGCCTCCCTGCGGTCGGCGAGGTCGGCCGCCGTGCCGGGTAGCCAACCCCGTCTCGCCCCAAGCGGGACCCTACTCGGGCCTTATCATCACCTTCAGGAAGTCGGCGCCCGGCGTGAGCATCATGCGTACCGCCGCGGGGACTTCCTCCAGCGAGTAGCGGTGCGTGATCACGCGCTTGGGGTCTAGGCGGCCCTGCTGCAATAACCTGAGCGGCATCGTCCAGGGCGCCCCCGGCCAGGGGGCGCGGTAGGACATCCACTGCCCGCGCACGGTCAGCCTCCGGCGGCAGATCTGCTCCCGCTGCTTGCCGGTGAGAACCACCTCGCCCGGGCCGGTGCCGACCAGGACCACTGTGCCGCCTTTGGCGAGCGACTCTAGGACGGGTGCGAAGGCGGCGTGATGGCCACTGCACTCCAGACAGACTGCGACCCCTTGTCCCTCTGTCTGGGCCCGGACCTGCTCCGCGACCGAACCGCTACCGCCGAGCAGCGGCTGCGCCCCCAGGGCGGCGGCCAGGTCCAGGCGCTCCGGCAGCACGTCACAGGCCAGCACCGGCGCCGCGCCCAGGGCCAGCGCCACCTGCACCGCCAGCAGGCCGATCGTCCCGGCGCCCATTACTAGCACGGAAGGCGCCTCCGTGAGAAAACGGTCAGCCCCCTGCCCGTCACCAGGACAACAGGCCATGACAGGCTCCCCACCCGCGCGAAGACCTCCCAACAGACACGCCTCCGTCGCCACCGAGAGCGGCTCCAGCAAGGCCCCGGTTTCGTCGTCCACCTCCTCGGGCAGGGGTAGGAGATTCTCAGCCGGCACCAGCAGGTATTCGGCCAGGCCCCCGTCCTGGCGCGAGCCGAAGAAACCGTAGGAATCACACAGGGAATAAGCGCCCCTCCGGCAGAAGCGACAGGTGAAGTCCGGGCGCAAGGGCAGGAGGGCAACGCGTTGACCGAGTTCGAGCGGCGGGCCGTCAGCCCCCCGCACCGGGGGGCCGAAAGCCTCCACCAGCCCGCTGCACTCGTGCCCCAGCACCACGCGATTCCACTTCTCATGCGGGTCGCGCAGGCGGGCGAGGTCACTGCCGCAGATGCCGCAGGCCCGCACGCGCACCAGGACTTCTCCCGGCCCTGGCTCCGGTCGGGGCCGCTCCACCACGGCGACCTCGCCCGGACGGACACGCAGCACCGCCTTCACGTTCCCGCCTCCTCGGCGGCCCAGCGGCTCAGCAGTGGGCGGGTGGCTTCGTAGATTTCCGCCAGCCGTCGTTGGAGCGTCGCATATCGCTCATGCCATTCGGCCCGAGGCTCAAAGCGCTGCTTCACGCGGATGACCTGTCCGAGGTCCTCTGGCGAACGGTAGAGGCCCGCGCCCAGCCCCGCTAGCAGCGCCGCCCCGTGACAAGTTACCTCGGGCGCGTCCATCACCAACACCGAACGGCCGGTTACGTCAGCCACGATCTGGTTGACCAGCGGCAGGGCGCTGGGCCCGCCGGTGATGCGAATCTCCTCCAGAGTGCGCCCGTGTACATTCTCCTGCAGGGCCTGCACGCGGCCCAGGGCGAGCGCCGTTCCCTCCAAGACGGCGCGAATCAAGTGGCCGGCCGTATGCTCGGGCTGCAAGCCGAGGAACCCGCCGCGGCAGTGATCGTCCCACAGCGGGGCGCGTTGCCCCACCAGGTAGGGCAGGAAAAGAAGGTCAGAAGGCTGCGGGTAGGTCGCCTCGGCCAGGCTGGCCATGTCCGCAAAGGAGAGCTGGGCGCCGGCCTGCCCCAAAACGCTCCGCAGCCAGCCGAGAACGGCGCCGCCGAAATCCACGTTGGCGGCGTGCACCCAGCGCCCGGGCAGCGCGTGATTGTGCATCTGCAGGTCGGGGTGAGGCTGCGGCTCCGGGATAACCGCGGCCAGCACCGCGGCGGTGCCCAGCACCAGGAAGGACTGCCCCGGCGTCAGAACGCCCGCGCCAGTGGCGGCGGCGAGCAGGTCCATCGCCCCAGCCACTACCGGCAGGCCCTCGGCCAGGCCGGTCTCCTTGGCCGCTTTCGCGCTGACCGTACCCACCACCTGGGTCGGCTCACACATGGGCGGAAGTCTCTCGGCGGGGAGGTCAAAGCGGGTGAGCAATTCGGGCGACCAGTCGGAGGCGGACATGTCATACAGCAGCGACATGCCGCCTTCGGTCAGATCCGTGCTCGCCGTCCCCGTCAGCCGATACGCCAGGAAGCCGTTGGCGTGCAGGAACCAGCGGGCCTGGTCATACACCTGCGGCTCGTGCCGGCGCAGCCAGAGCAGTTTGGGCAGGACATAGGAGGGGTCGAGGCGGTTGCCGCAGAGGCGGACAAAGTCTGCCTCCGGCACCGTTTGAGAAATCTCCTCGCACTGGGCCTGGGCCCGCCGATCGAGCCAGAGTAGCGCCGGGCGCAGCACGCGGCCCTCAGGAGAGACCGCCACCACCGCGCTGCTCTGGGAGGCGATCCCCACCGCGACCGGTTGCATGTTGGCCACGCGCACTACCTGCCGTACCGTCGCCACCACCGCCTCCCACCATGCTTCGGGATCCTGCTCGGCCCAGCCGGGGTGAGGGCGGCGCGTGGGATAGTCGCCTTGGGCGGCGGCCAAGACGTTGCCGTCTAGATCGAACAGCACGGTCTTCACGCTGGAGGTGCCCAGGTCCAGGCCGAGGAGCGCCTGGGAAGACGCAGCCACGTTGCCGACCTCCCCAAACAAGTCGCCAGTCGCGAGAGGCGAATCGCGAAGCGGAATAGTTGGACGTCACCCTGTGCGCTCTGCCCAGGACGGCCATTATCAGCACCCCGACCGGAGGGACAGACCGAAATCCGCCCCGTCTCGACTGCCTCCCGCCCAGGCAGGAGCAGCAAAGGCAATTCCGCGAGATGGCGCGATAGTCCTCCCATCGTGGGAAGCAGGAGATGGCGCGGGAGCGGAGAATGGCAAGAATAGCCTTGCCCGAGGCCGCGCTGCTTCTGCAGCGGCCCTGGCAAGGTGCACTGAACGTACTCGCCAACCAAGACGGGCGGCCTGCCGCCCGCAGAGGGAGCGATGCCGCGTGAATTGTCCCTTACTCTTGCTTGGTCTTGCCCTGCTGCTGGTCTCCACCACCCTGTGCGCCGCCCAAGCCGTAACCATAACCCGAGAGGGTGACGGCTACGCAGTCACCGCCGGGGTCTACACCGCCAAGATAGACGGGCAGGGCGCGCTGGTCTCTCTCGTCATCGGGGGCAAGCAGTTCATGGCGGCGCCCCAGGAGTGCAGCTGGGGCGGAGAGAAGCGGCTGCTGCCTCCGCTCTACGCCTGTCCCATGAATCAGTGGTATGCGCCCGCGCCCTTGCCGGGCCCGCCGACTCACCAGGACAATGTGGTCTCGGCCGAAGGGCACGGCTGGAAACTGGAGTATGCCTTTGGGCCAACCACCATTGATGTAACCTACACTGGCACCCCCGAGGGCACCCGCGGCTTCCGGGCCGGCTATCCGCCCACCGAACTGTGTCTCAGCCTGGCTCCTGATCTCTCCCGCGCCTGCGACGCGGAGAACCAGGGCGAACTGGGCTGGCCGGTCAACCGCCCGCACGAGCCGGGCAACTTCGCGGTGCTGGCCGAAAACGGGGCCGGCTTCCTGGCGGAGGACGTATGCCGCATCCAAGCGGTATCCGGCGGCAGTCTCCCCGCCGAGCCCCACCGCCTCGACCTGCTGGTCTTCAATACCTACGACCAGACGCCCCAGCCAATCACCCACCGCCTCACCTGCTTCCCGCGGGCTGACCTGGCCCATTCGCTGACCATGGAGATCACCTCTCCGAATCGCGGCCATCTTTTCCCCGACCCGGAGCGGGTCGTCTTCCCGGTGAAGGTGGCGGCGCTCTACGGGCACACCCTGCAAGGCAGCCTTACCTTCGCGGGCGCGTCCTACGTGTGGAAGCAGCCGCCGCTCACCGCTGCCGTACCGCTCACCCTGACTGCGGACCAACCCAGCGCCACCGTGCAGCTGCCCCTGGAGCCGCCCAAGCCCGGCCACTATACCGGCAAGATCAGCGTCGCGCAGGGTGACCAAGCGCTCTACAGTCAGCGCCTGGGCTTCGTCTACCGCCCCCAACAGATTCCGCTCCCGCCGCGACCGCCCGACTTCGACAAGTTCTGGGACGATACTATGGCAGAGTTGGAGAAGGTCCCCCTGGATCTGACCTTGGAGGAGCAGACCGACAAAGAGACGCCCGCGGGGAAGGTCTACAAGGTCAAGTACCGCTCCTGGGGCGGCAAGTGGGCCTGGGCCTGGTTGTACGTGCCCAAGGGCGACAAGCAGGTGGACGGCTACCTGCAGTTGCCGCCGGTAAGCGTCTACCAACCCGGCCAGGCCCGCATGGCCGACGGCAGTCTCACCATTGCCGTGGCCATCCACGGCGGCGACCTGAAGGACTACCCGGCTCAGCCCGAGGATGGCTTCGACTACATGAATACCGGCATTACCTCGCGGGAGACCTATGCCCTGCGCTATGCCTATTGCTGCGTGGCTCGCTGCTACGACATCCTCAAGGCGCGGCCGGAGTGCAACGGGATCATCCACGCTCGCGGCGGCAGCCAGGGGGCGGGACTGACGCTGGTGGCCGCGGGCCTGCGCCCGGTCAGCGACGCCGCGGGAGCCGCCATCGCCCTCTGCCGCATTGACTGGACGATCCTGGGCTATGCCCAGTGGGGGCCGCACTGTCCCGAGGGCGAGGACCCCGAGAAGATCGCGGCGGTGGTGCGCTACTTCGACCCGGCCAACTTCGCGCCGCGCATTCACGCCCCCATGCGCCTGGCCTTCGGCCTCTTCGATTTCTGCGCCCCCGCCGAGGGCATCTTCTCGGCCATCAACGCCATGCCCGCCGGCACCAAGGTGGAGGTCTTCGTGGACCCCTATGGCGGGCATTTCACCCTCAACGCCCCGGGGTTCAACCAGGGCGAGCCCGGCGTCCAGATCCCGAGGTGGCAAGGAACCCTGGAGGAGAACAAGCTAGCCGGGTAGCATAGGCGTCTCGCCTGCGCAGTCGAAGAGGCTTCCCAGCCCGTGGCTACCGTGCGACGGCGCCGCAGCCAGGCCGGAGGCGCCTTCCCCTCGCGCAGAGGGGGATGAGAATGCAAGAGACACACGGGCAACGCGCAAGCCCTGACCTCCCCCCCGCGCCGCGCGGCTCGCGCCTGGCGGCCGCGGTGGGGCCTCGGTTCCGGTATCAACTGGACCTTTTCCTGGAGTTCGTCATCGTCGAGTTGGGACGCGGCGAGAAGACCGCCGAGGCCTACGCCGCGGACCTGGAGGACTACGCGCACTTCCTCTTCGGCCAGGGGCATGACGACTTCGCGGTCGTATCCAGGCAGGAACTAGAAGAGTACCTGGCCCAGTTGCGCACTGAGCGCCGTCTGGCCGCGAGCAGCGTGGCCCGTAAACTCAGCGCCATCCGCAGCCTGCACCGCTTCCTGGTGCGCGAGGGGCTTTCCCGGCAGGACCCCAGCGCCGACCTGGACGGCCCGCGCCTCCCGGAGCGCCTGCCCCAGGTGCTCAGCGCCGAGCAGTGCCGCTTGCTCCTGCAAGCGCCCGACCGTAGCAATCCGCGCGGCCTGCGCGACGCCGCCATGCTGGCCCTGATGTACGCCGCCGGCCTGCGCGTCTCTGAGTTGGTCGGTCTGGAGATCGGCAGCCTCGACTTCCGCCAGGGGCAGGTGCGGGTGCGCGGCAAGGGTGGCAAGACCCGCCTGGTGCCGGTGGCCGAGCCGGCCCTCGATCTGGTGCGACTTTACCTGGAGCAGGCCCGCGACTGGTTCCCCCACGCCGAGAACGAGCCGGCACTGTTCCTCACTCGCCGGGGCCGGGCGATGACCCGCATCAACTTCTGGCGGCGTCTCAAGGGCTATCTGGCCCAGACCGGCCTCCCTCCGGAGACGAGCCCGCACACGCTGCGGCACTCCTTCGCCACCCATCTTCTGCAGGGCGGCGCCGACCTGCGGGCTATCCAAGAGATGCTAGGCCACGCCAGCCTGAGCACCACCGAGGTCTACACCCACGTCAGCCCCGAGCACCTGCGGGAGACCTACGAAAGCAAGCACCCGAGGGCGCGAAAACTGGGAACCTAATCAGAGCAAGGGGACCCCTTTCGCGTGCAGCAAACCAAGGTGGACAGGTGAGGCAATGATTTCGCTGGTCCGGGCAGGAAGTGCGCTCTCGGTTGGAGGTTGGGTGCTTGCCGTGACTACCATGACGTGGGCGGCACTCGACGAGGGGTTCTTTCTTGCCGGGGCCGGTCAGTCCGACTACGCCATCGTCGTCCCCGCCGACGCGATTCCCGCCGAGAACTACGCGGCGGGGGAACTCGCCACCTTCCTGGAGAAGATCACCGGCGCCCGCTTGCCGATGGTCAAAGATGACACTGAGCCACGGCCCCATGAGATCGTCCTCGGCCCCACCAACCGCCGTCTCCCTGCGCTGGGGGTCACCTTGCCTGCCGACCGCTGGGGTCGGGATGGCTTTGTCCTGCGCACCGTGGGCCCGCACCTGGTCCTCGCGGGCGACCGCCCCCGCGGGACGCTGTACGCGGTGTACGAGTTCCTCGAACGTCAGGGTGTGCGGTTCTTTGCGCCCGATGTGACCCGCCTCCCTGCGCAGCCCGACCTCACCTGTCCTCCGCTCGACGAGGTGCACACGCCGGCCTTCGAGGGGCGCGGCTTCATGTCCTGGGCAGTGCAGCAAAGCGACAACGACTGGGCGGTGCGTCTGCGTTACAACAGTCCCTGGTGGGGCCAGTGGCGCGAGGAGCGCGGCGGACACTTGCGCTATGGCTTCGCTCCTCACTCTTTCTTCAGCATCATCCCGCCGGAGAAGTACTTCAAAGACCATCCCGACTGGTTCTCCGAGATAAACGGGGAGCGCACGCCCGGCGGCCAGTTGTGTTTGACCAACCCGGAACTACTAGAGGAGGTCGTGCGAGTCCTCCGCGAGCGCATGGTCAAGGCGCCCGAGGTGCGCCTGTGGGACGTCAGCCAGATGGACAACCTGGGCTACTGCCGCTGCCCGCAGTGCACCGCCCTCGCCGAAGCGGAAGGCTCGCAGTCGGGACCGATTATCCACTTCCTGAACGCCCTAGCCGAGCGCCTCGAGCCGGAGTTCCCCGACCATCTTTTTACCACCTTCGCCTACGCCTACGGAGTGGAGCCGCCCCAGCGGGTCAAGGCCCGCCGCAACGTAGGCGTGCGCATCTGTACCTCCGGCAAAGACTGCCTGCGCCCGATCGCCGCCGACTCGCCTGTCGAGGCCAACCGCCGGGTAGCGGCCCAGTTTGCCGGCTGGGCTGAGCACGCCGAGAACCTGCTGGTTTGGGACTACGGCACCAACTTCGCCGACTACCTGGATATCTTCCCCGATTATTACACCTGGCGGCCCAACTTCCGCTTCTACCGCGACCATCGCGTGCGCATCGTGGACCTGCAGGGCTCCTATTCCGCGCCCCTGGGCGAACTATGCTTCCTGCGGGCCTATGTCGTGGCGAAACTCTTGTGGGACCCCGACCGCGACGACCGGGCCCTGATCCGGGAGTACTGTGAAGGGGTCTACGGTGCGGCGGGGGACCTGGTCGTTCAGTTCTTGGACTTCTGCGTGACCGCGGCGCAGGCTAGCCACGGGACCGAGCCGATGCTGGTCAGCGGCTGGGAGTTCAACAAGGGAGGCTACCGGTACGAGGACCTGCAAGCCTGGCGCGATCGCTTTGAGCAAGCCCTAGCCGCGGAGGCCGACTCCGTCCGTCGCAGACACCTGAAGCTGCTGCTGGTGCCTATCTACAAGGACCTGGTTTACCTCGGCCAGCCGCAACTGGTCGAGACCCAGAGCGGCTTGCGCCCCGATCGGGAGATCAGCGAAGACTACCGCAGAAGCGTAGACCGGCTGTTTGAGTTAGGGCGTGACCTGGGCATCGAGAGATACCGGGAAGGTGCCGGCGACTTTGCCACTCTGGAGCAGGAGACCCGGGCGCTGATGCGCGAGCACCCTTACGTCTTCCTGCGCTCCCCGGCCTTGTCGGTCCGGACCGTACCCGGCTCCGGCGGGGGCATCAACCTGGTGCAAAGCCCGCCCGACGCGGGTCCGCCGCTGATGCGTCTGTACGAGACCTATGTGGGCGCTAGGTGGCACGACCCCGGCTGGTGCGAACCGTACCGCATCGAGGAATCCTCGCCGACCAAACTGCGCCTCGTGGCCACGCTGAGCGGGAATGTCGAACTGGAACGTATCTACGAACTAGTAGCGCCGACCACTCTACAGATCACCGAGAAGGTCACCAACCGCGCGGCGGAGGAGATGGTCAAGCCTCTCTACACGAACCACGTCTTCCCGATGGAGAGCCGGGAGGCGGAACAAGTCTACATCCGCCAGCCGGACGGTTCCTGGCAGCGGGGCCGACATCCCCAGGGGCGCTACGAGCAGATGGGCTGGCTGGGATACGAAAAGGGCGGGGGCTGGGCGCTCATCAACCGCAACACCGGGCGGGGGGTAGTGGTGCGCTTCCGGCCGGAAGACGTAGCGGTGCTGGGCTTCTGGGTGGACAACAACTTCTCCCTGCAGCTGACCACGCCGCCATATCGGCTGAAGCAGAACCAGTCGGCCACGCGAATACATTCCATCTCGTTCCTAGGGCCGGAGGAGGCTATCGCGATAGCCCGCGATGGGAGCGAGAACAAATAGGTGTGCGGCGACACCTTCTTTGTTCTTCTGGTCTTAGCCTACGGGGGTGTCTCTCAGCCCCGCTGCGCTTGCTCTCTCGTACCTGGCACGGTTGATGCTTTCCTGCGCCGAGCAGACGCGGGAGTTGACGACCCAGCTTCAACTGTGTATAGTGAGAGGTGACAGCCCAGCAGTCGCCACGAGGCAATCATCTGATGAAAGACCCCTTGGCTTGTTACTTCTTCCTCTGCGCGCTGTTTGTCGCTACGGCCGGTGCCTGTTCCGCCGATTACAGTGGAAGTTTGACCTACCCTTATGACCCTCCGCAGCTGTACGAATGGGGCAGCGACTGGGCTGGCGGCGTCACAATAGGCTGGGTGGTGTCGCAGAATCCCAACCTCTCGTGGCACTATAAGTACACCCTCACCGTGACGGGGAAGAACATCAGCCACTTCATCATCGAGGTCTCGCCTGACTTCCAGTACGCTGACGTGTTGAATTTCTCCGGCCCCGGCACCTACTCGGTGGGCCTATTCACGCCTGAGCCATCAAATCCGAGTATGCCCGAAAACCTCTATGGGATCAAATTCACGCCGGGAGACACGCTTTCCGCCACGGTGGAGTTCGATAGCTGGCGAATACCGGTTTGGGGCGACTTCTACGGCCGCTGCGGGGGCAAAGTCGGGGACCTCAACCGCGCGTACAATCTGGGCTTTAGCAGTCCGGATACCGATCCCGCGTTAGCCCCCCACGACGGCACCGAAGACAACCATATCCTCCGACCCGACTCCGTGGTGGTACCTGAGCCGGGGACGGCGGGGCTGCTGGTGGCCCTGGGAACCGTAGGGCTGGCCCTCAAGCGATGGCGAGGGAAAAAGTAGGCGCCTGCGCTTCTTAGTCTAATGGCGATGCATAACGGGACCACCCTAGCGGGTTGTCCCGCTTGGCTTGTTCCCCGGAGAGAAGGTCCCCTGTGCTGACCAAGTATCGCGACCAGCAGCCGCCCGCGGGACCGCTAGGCCCCGGCGAGGACAAGCCCGCGCCGGCGGCGAATTCCTAGGCCGTCCATGCAGTCTGCATTAGCGCAGAAAGGGGAACAAGCATGAGGAGAATTGCAGCACTTGTTCTAGCGGTCCTAGTCGGAGGCGGAGTCGGGGCCGCCGTCATCGAGGGCGAGAGCCTCACCATCGCAGGCGCGCAGATGGTGAAGATGCCAGGCGCCTCGGGTGGCGCCGCGCTCCGGCTTGACCTGGAGCAGGCGCAAACCGGGCTGGTCGCCTCGGTCCCTCTGCCGGGACCTCCGGCGCCTGGTAAGTATGCCCTGAGCCTGCGGGTGCGGGTCGAGCCGGTGGACGCTTACTCGGACTCCTTCACCCTTGGCGTCGGGGAGGCGAGCCAGAATTTCATGCCCACCGACTTCCCTGACCCTGGGGCCTCCGACTGGCGGGTGTGGAGGCTGCCGGTGATAATTGCCGACGCGCCGCCCCCCCTGACCCTACGCCTGGAACGACCGTCGGCCTACGACGAGCCGAAGACCAAGGCGTTGCTGGTGGACAACCTCAGCCTCCAGCCTCAGGGCGGAGCCGTCTTCCTGGTGTCGGTGCGGCCGAACAAGGTCATGTATCTCCCCGGCGAGGAAGCCCGGGCCGAGGTGTTGGTGCGCAACCTCGGCGCGACTGCCGCCGAGCGCCGCCTGCGCCTGCTCGAGGTACGCGATCTGGGTATCGCCCGGCAGGTCGCGCAGCAGACAGTGAGCCTCCCCCCAGGAGCCGAACAAACTGTAAGTCTCACCTGGAAAATCGGCCCCGACGAGTACGGACGGGAGATTCGCGCCGAACTGCTGGATGCGCAAGGCCAGGTCCTCGACCAAGTCGCCGAGTACGTCCACGTCGCCGACAACGTCTGGAAGGTGGCGATGCGCGGTCCTCACGGGCCGCACATGACCCATCCCGATTCCAGCTACTGCGGCATCAAGACCCCGGAGGCCTGGGAAGAATATATCACCAAGACCTTCCCCGCCGCCATCCGGGCCAGTTACGGCAACTTCACGGAGTGGTTCGCTTGGGCGCCGGATGACGTCTTCTACATGACTCCCACCGAGGAGTCTTGGATCTCCGGCCAGGGCTGCTACCAGCATCTGCGCTCGCGGGTGCTTGATCTCAATCGGGTCCTCAATGAGCACGGCGTTTGGCCAATCACCTACGCCAAGAGCGCGGCCAGCGGCCCGCCTGCCTACGAGTTCATGCGCAAGCACCCCGAATGGGGGCTGGGCCGGTACCAGGTGCAGTTTGACCAGCAGCACGTGCGCGACTGGAACAAGCAAATCCCTGGCCAGGACAAGACGGTCTTCTATACCTGGGTTTCTCTGGTGCTCAACATCACCATTCCCGAGATCGTGGACACCGCCATCAACGAGATTCTCAATTCGGCGGAGATGTTCGGGTGGCGGGGGGCGCGATACGATGATCATTACACCTACTGGGGGCAGCCCTACCACGAACTGTCCACCCGCAACATGCAGCGCATCTTTGATTTGGGCAAGCAGCGCAACCCCGGCTTCGTCTGGGGCTTCAACTACATCACCATGGGCACCTCTTGCGTCTGGCCTAGCAAGCCGCTCGAGGACCGGCCCTGGCAGCAGCAGCACAAAGAGGCCGGTCTGGTACCCGACCCGGCTCCCCCACGCTTCGAGAAGATGCCGGAGGTTTTCCCCGAACTCAAGATCGC
This sequence comes from uncultured bacterium, assembly GCA_937928475.1. Classification (GTDB taxonomy): domain Bacteria; phylum Armatimonadota; class Zipacnadia; order Zipacnadales; family Zipacnadaceae; genus Zipacnadum. The sequence continues at coordinate 16,803 of CALFVE010000343.1, forward strand.
CTGTGAGAACGGCGGATATATCATGAACGAGGAGGCCCGGGGCGCCTACCGGTTCACCTACTCGAACTACGCCCGCTTGCTCACCCATGAGGCGCGGCTGGTGCGCGGCTACGGGGGGCACTACGGCCCCATTCCCTTCGACCCCCAGCCGCAGAGCGCGTTCAACAACATCTATCCGGACCTCCTGCGCGCCGCCTCGCGTGCCCATACCTACGGCGACATCCGAGGCGGCACTCGGTTCCGGCAGTTCCTCACCCGCTACTCGG
>CALFVE010000344.1 GCA_937928475.1 uncultured bacterium
ATTGGTTCGGGGTTTGGCTTCACCGTGCTGGCCTTCGCCTCGCTGACCGTCCTGCGGCTGCCGACGCTGCTGGTGTACGGGTTTGTGCGCGGCCTGGGGGCCTTGCCCCACTACATGCTGCTGGAGATCTCGGGCGCCTTGCTGGGACGTTATTACTACCAGCGCAAGTACGGAGCCACCAACTTCTTGCGGATGGCGCCCACCATTCTGGCCGGGTACTACACCGGCGTGGGCCTGGTGAGCATGGCCACCATCGGCATGAATCTCATCAAGGCCTCCATATCGAGTCTGCCCTTCTGAGGGCGTCTCCCTTGGAGAGGCCGGCCGAAGGCTGAGGTGCACCTGCGCTGGAAAGTGGCCCGGACACGACGCTCGGCCGAGTGTGCACGGTCTTGCGCCCCGCGCCTGCGTCGCGCGACGTTCGGTCGGCCCCTGCGGACGGCGCCGGATATTCACAGGGGCCCGCGTAGCGCCTCGAGAAACATATGGAAGCGATCAGAGAACAAGTCAGGCTGCCCTTCTCCGTTGCCTTCGAAGTGGTAATGCAAGGCATCCGCATCCGCTTCGGGCGGTCGCTGGTGACCGCGACCGGCGTAGTGCTGGGCGTTGCCTTCCTCATGTCTATTCTTAGCGGCCAAGTGATCCGGCAAGGCGTCAGCCACGAGGCCCAACTACGCACCGAGACCAAGCGGATGTTCAGTTTCCTCACCGCTGAGATGGGGCCGCCCAAGGATCAGGTCATCGGCGTCCTCCAGGTTGGCCCTCTGAACGAGGCGGAGGTACGCCTCATCCGGACCCTGAAGGAGCGCGGAGCGAAGGCGATCAACTGGGCCCAGCTGACCGGTCAGGGGGCTGCGCCTCCCGAGGTGGCCCGCCTGGTCACCGGGACTTCGGTGGAGGAGGTGGCCGCCGAGGCAAGTAGCCTGCTGATCATGGGGCAGGGGAGCCTGCCTCAGTTGGACTGGGCCACACTGCTGGCGAGTTCCGCGCAGGCCACGGTGGGAGCCACTCAGAAGCAGGAGGTAGCGGAGGTGGCCCCTGGGGTGCCGCTGGTGAGTCTGGCCCGAGAACTGAAGCCCGAGGAGATCGAGGCCCAGGCGCTGGAGCAGAAGCGCAGCGCCTTTCGCAACCTCTGGATGACCATCATCTCCCTGGTGGTCACCTTCATCTGTATCAGCAACTCGCTTTTGATGTCGGTTACCGAGCGCTTCAAGGAGATCGGCACCATGAAGTGCCTGGGAGCGCTGTCGTCGTTCGTCCGCCGGCTCTTCCTTATCGAGTCCAGCCTGATCGGGCTAGTCGGGGCCGTGGCGGGAGCGCTGGTGGGTCTAGTCTTTGCGATCATCGGCTACGGGCTGACCTTCGGCTTCCCCTTGGTGCTGTCTTCGCTGCAGTGGGGGGCGATCGCGTTCTACTTCGTGCCCTGTCTGGCCGCGGGGGTGGGGTTGTCGGTGATGGCGGCTCTTTATCCCGCCAGTTTCGCCGCGCGCATGGTGCCGGGCACGGCCCTGCGCACGAACATCTAGTGATCTCATGGCCATTGATACTGTCAAACTGGAGGCCCTGTTTCGGAAGGTAGAAGAGCAGCAGGCTCCCTGCATCATCCGCGCGGTAGAGGTGGAGAAAGTCTACCGCATGGGCAACGAAGAGGTGCGGGCGCTGCAGGGCGCCAGCGTGGACATCTACAAGGGCGAGTACCTGTCCATCATGGGCCCCTCGGGGTCGGGTAAGACCACCCTCTTCAACATGATCGGGGGCCTGGGCAAGCCGACCTCGGGCAAGGTTTACATTGACCAGGTGGACATTGCGCAGCTCGACTACAACGAACTAGCCTGGCTGCGCTGCCGCAAGGTCGGCTACATCTTCCAGACCTACAACCTGATTCAGGTGATGACTTGTTTGGAGAATGTGACGCTGCCCATGGCTTTCGCCGGGATGGACGCGGAGGACGCGCGGGACAAAGGCATCGCGATTCTGCAAATGGTCGGTTTAGGGGATCGTATCCTGCATAAACCCGGAGAACTGAGCGGCGGCCAGCAGCAGCGCTGTGCGATCGCCCGCGCTCTGGCCAACAGCCCCGACATCATCCTGGCCGACGAGCCGACGGCGAACCTAGACACCCACACCGGCGAGGAGATTATCGAGTTGCTAAGCCGGCTCAAGGAAGAACTGGGGGTAACCATCGTCTCGGCCACCCATGACCTGAAGATGCTCAAGCGCTCCGACCGCATCCTGTGGATCGAGGACGGGCGGATCGTGCGCATGGCGCATCCCAGTGAAATTGACTTCTCGGTGGGGGACTTTGACTAGAGTGGAAAACCGAAAGGGGCAAGCGGGAAGGGGAAAAGAGGAGCGAGGCTGGGGCGGAGCCCCAAATGAGAGATAGCCATGCCGGCGACTGACGAGGTGATAATCCGGGCCGAGAATGTCCGCAAGCGCTACGTGATCGGCGGGGAGGAAGTGTGGGCGCTGCAGGGCATAACGCTGGACATCTACCGGGGGGAGTTCGTGGCCATCATGGGGTCCTCCGGCTCCGGCAAGTCCACTCTGTTCAACCAGATCGGGGCCTTGGACCACCCGACCGAAGGGCGGGTCTTCTTTGAGGGCCAGTCCATCTTCGATCTGAGCGAGAGCCGGCAGGCCTGGTTCCGGTGCAACAAGATCGGCTACATCTTCCAGACCTTCAATCTGATCCCGGTGATGAGCGCCCTGCAGAATGTGATGCTGCCGATGATCTTCCAGGGGGCCAGCAAGCAAGAGGCGCAAGAGCGAGCCACGCGCATTCTCGACCGGGTCGGCCTGGGGCATCGCCTGCACCACAAGCCCTTCGAACTCTCCGGGGGCCAGCAGCAGCGAGTGGCAGTGGCGCGGGCCCTGGCCAATACGCCCACCGTGATCCTGGCGGACGAGCCGACCGGCAATCTGGATACCAAGACCGGCCGGGAGATCATCGAACTGCTCAAAGAACTCAACGCGGAAGAGGGAGTGACGGTGATCACCGCTACTCACGACATCCGCATGATCACCTCCTCGGATCGGGTGTGCTGGATCCGCGACGGCAAACTAGAGCGCATTTCCACCCAGGCGGAGTACGCCGCGACCGAAGTAACCCGGCGCGAGTAGCCCTGCAGGCGTCGAAAGAACAGTGCGCCTAGTCCGCGGTTTCGTGCTTCCGCCGCCTTATCGGCCCGTTCCAGGGGCAAAACCAGCGCAAAGCGGAAAACGGGGGCCCTGTCGGTGCCCCGTGACCCATTCGTGCGGAGGTTTCCGGGCGCAGCAATGCATGTTACGCGGCGCCGGTAGGCACGGGTGGCGGCGGCCCGGGACATGAGCGCCCGGCCTCCGCGTGCGTAGCATCTGTCCTGCCCGTACCCAGCGGAAACCGTCGGGCTACCACCGGCGCCGGTAGGCTTCCTTTGCTTCCTCGGCGCTCAGCGCCCGCGTGTAAAGCCGGAAGGGGCCCAGGTCGCCGCACAGCCAGTTGCCGTTGCCCAGGAAACTGCCCACGTCATAGCGCCAGGTGTAGGCGAAGAAACCGAAGCCCGGCGCCTTGGGGTCGTACTCCACTTCCCCGGCCTTCTCTCCGTTGAGGTACAGGATTACCTTCCCGTTGCCGTGCGTGGCCACGATGTGCAGCCACTCGTCGAAGGGAACGGTCTGCTCGAAGCGGATCTCCTGGCCTTGGAAGATGCTGTTGATGTAGACGAAGCGGCACTTGCCCGGCTCCGCGCCGAGTTGGTCAAAATAGGCCTGCGGGTTGCGCCGATAGTCGAAGATGTACATGCGACCGACGTTCGGATCGGGCGGCTGATGCGGGCGCACCCAGATTTCGTAAGTGAACTCATCCAGGGGAAAGATCGGCTTATAGATCTCAGGACCGGTCGTTCCTGGAGGCGGGTCGCGCGGTTCGAGAACGGATTTCAGAGGTATGAACCCGAAGTCGTCCTTCCCGTCGAAGCGCAGGAACCCTCTGCCCTCTTCGGTGACCCAAGTCGGCCCTTCCAGGAAGAGCGCATGGCCGTTACGGCTCTCATCGTAGACCCCTCTCCCTGGCGCCGCGGCCGGGCTCAGGTCAATCAGCAGGTCGGTACGCGGCTCCAGGCCGGCAGGCATGGCCGACGGCGTTACTGCGGGCTCCTTGCCCTCCGTCACGGCGGAGAAGGCTACGTCGTCGAGCCAGACGCGGCCGGGACCATCCAACTCGAACTCCAGGTTGGTGCAATCGCGCGTCTGGGGAACCGTAGTTAGGAAGGAGAAGTAGGTCCAGTCACGGCTGCCCAAGCCACCGACATAGAAGATCTCCTCCGGCTCGCGCGCGTAGGAATACTTGACGCGCACCAACAGGCCGCGGCCGCCTACGTTCTCGCCGCGGAACCAGCCGCGCACCCACCATTTCTCCACCCACTGCTCAATGGCGTACTGGTAGACCTGGACCTTGGCCGTTTCCGGGCCGTCCAGGCGTAGGGAGTGCTTGTCGGTCCGGCCCACCGTGTCATCCACTGCACCGCCTTCCCACACCATAGTGGAGGTCGGGGCCTGGCGGGTGGATAGCGTGGCGAAGGTGTTGCCCGCCGGCTCAAAGATAGCATACTGATCTTTGGAGGTGGCCACCTTGGGCGCGACGACCGATTGGGCGAAGATCTTTTCTGCTTCGGCTGCGGGAAGGGCAGTGAAAACCAGCGTATAGTCGCGCTTGGTGCCGACCGGCAGCACCATGGCGACCCCCTCTTCCGTATGGTGGAAGTCATATCCCCAATGGCACAGGCCAAGATCGAAGGTCCTGCCGGGTGGCTGCTCCCAGCCGGGAGTCACCTCAAAGGCCGGACAAGCCACCGGATCGGGGTAAAGGAAGTCCTGGAAGCCCGCCCAGCGGGTGGGCTGGTTGTTGTACCTGCCCAGGTAGTCAATCAGGGGCGAGCGCTGCCAGTCTCCCTCCGGCCCCTGGAAGATCCACCACTGGTGCCCGGCCGGATTCCAGCGGTTCACCACCTCGGGGCCCGGCGTGCGGTTGTTGTAGGTGAGCGGATCAGTGATTTCAAAGTAGTGCAGGGTGTAAGGTTCTTTCACCGTGAACTCGGTGTGAGTGCGGTACTCATAGCGATACACTTCCCGGGTCGCGTCATAGCGCACGGTGCAGGTATGCTCGGCCCAGGCCAACTCCGGAGCCTCGGTGCGGAAGCGGAAAACGACTTCCTCTCCCTCTTTTTCCACCTGAAAGGCCTTCGCTGGAGGCTCCGGGAGGCGGAGCAAAGCCCCGTTCACTCCGTAGTTGATGCCAGGGCCAATCCAGGTATAGTAAGCCGAACGCCAGCCGGGTTTGAGGCGCACCGCATCCTGATACAAGACGCCGTCATTGCCGCCTCTCGCCTGCTGGAAGGTGCTGATTGGCTCATAGCCGTCAAAGAGAATCAGGCCCTCCTCCCCGCCCGGCCCCATGGCGAGACTGCCGCCGGCGGGCCGCAGGTGAAAGTCCGGTCGGTGCGGCGGCATGATCTCCGCGGCGAAGGTGGCCAATTCGCCGGCCTCGAAGCGCTCCACGCGGACGGTGCTGTTGTACACACCCAGCCCGACCCGGCCGCCGAAGTGCGAGACGCTGCGGTTCCAGTAGTCCATGACCGGCTTGCCGTCGAGCGTAGCCTGGAAGTGGGGGCCGTTGGCCCGAATCTCCAGCAGGTGGGGCTTGCCGACCTGCACCTCACAGGGGATGAGTTGCAGGAAGCCGGAGGCAGCATCCCATAAGGCGACCTCGCCGCGACTGGCCGAAACCTGGACGCGGCAGAAATCCAGCGGGTTTTTCCAGAAGAGGACCACGGCGAAATCCCAGCCGGGGAGGTTCTCGCCCCAGTGAAAACCC
>CALFVE010000345.1 GCA_937928475.1 uncultured bacterium
CTGGGAGCGGCGGACGGGCGGTGGCCCCGGCGCAGGATATGCCAAACGAGCGCCGGCCCTTGACGGTAGCCTTCAGGGCCAGCATAATCGCCACCGTGAGCGCCTGGCGGCAAGAACACGCGGCCGCGCCCCTGCGGCGCGTCTCGTACTCCCTCGGCGTATGGCAGTCCCTGGCGGAACTGGCCGGCCGTGGGAACCTCTTGCGTGCCCTGGTGGTGCGGGACCTGCGCGTGCGCTACCGTAACTCCGCCCTGGGCTTCTTCTGGTCGCTGCTCACGCCATTGTTCCAGATGATCATTCTCACCTTCGTGGTCAAGTACGCCATGCAGGTGACTATTCCCAATCTCTCCGTGAAGATTCTGACCGGGGTAATCGCCTGGGCCTTTTTCGAAAGCGGCGTCCTGGACAGCACCGACTGCATCGTCAACAACCGCGACCTGGTCAAGAAGATCTACTTCCCGCGTCCGGCTCTGCCCCTGGCAGCGGTGCTGGGCAATCTGATCCATTTCGTGCTGTCGGTCTTGGTCCTATTCGTTTGGCTCTTCATCATGGTCCCCGATTACCGGCCCACCCTCCAGGCACTGTACCTCTTGCCCCTCATCGCGGTGCAGGCGGTGATGGTGGCCGGCCTGGGGATGATCCTGGCAGCGCTGCACACCTTCTACCATGACATCAAGTTCGCGCTGATGCAACTATTGCGCGTGCTGTTCTTCCTGACACCCGTCATGTATCCGGGCGCGCTGGCCCGCGAGCGGCTGGCCGCGGTCGCCCCGTGGATGGGCTGGGCCTACATGTACAATCCGATGGCTACGATGATTGAGTCCTACCGCAATGTGCTGATGGAGCACTGCCCGCCTGAGGCGGCGCTTCTCGTGCCGATCGCGCTGTTCGCGGTGGTCGTGTTCGCGGCCGGTTATCGCTTATTCCTTTGGCTATCGTGGCGCTTCCCGGAGGCGATTTGAGGCAAAGGCGGGTGGCGCTGAAGCGCCGCTCCTACAGCAGGCGGGAGGCCTGCCCTACCCACAGGCTGGGAAGCCTGCGCCACTGAATGATGGCAACCGACAGCGACAACCTGGCGATCCGCACTGTGAGTCTCACCAAACGGTTCCGGATCATCCATGACCGCCCGGCGCGGCTTAAGGACCTGTTCATTCGGACGATCACCTTCCAGCGCCCGCGCGTCGAAGTCTTGACGGCCCTGGACAACGTCAACCTGGAGATTCGACGCGGGGAATCCGTCGGCATCGTCGGCCCCAACGGCTCTGGGAAGAGCACCCTGCTGGCAATTCTCTCTCGCGTGCTGCGGCCTACCAGCGGCGAGGTCTACGTGGCCGGGCGAGTAGGAGTGCTCCTCGAGGTAGGAGCCGCCTTCCATCCCGACCTCACCGGGGTGGAGAACGCACGCCTCACCGCCTCCATTGTGGGCATGACCCGCCGCGAAGTCGAAGCGCGCCTGGAGAGCATAATCGCCTTTGCCGAATTGGAGGAGTTCCGGGACATGCCGGTACGCACCTATTCCAGTGGGATGCTCCTGCGGCTGGGCTTCGCCACCGCCACACATCTCGATCCCGACATCTTGCTGGTGGACGAGGCCCTGGCCGTCGGCGACGAACATTTCCAACATAAGTGCTATACCTGGATGGCCGAGCACACCGTACGGGGGCAAACCTTGGGCCTAGTCTCGCACGATCTGGAGCAGGTCAAGCGCATCTGCCGCCGTGCGATCTGGCTGGAGCATGGCCGAATCGTGCAGGACGGACCGGCGGAGGAAGTCGTGGAGGCATACCGGCAGGCGGAGGCGCTAGCCGAGCAGGAGGCCGCACTCCGGAATCCGGGAGAGTCCGTGTGACTTATGGACTGCTCGGACCGCTTCGCGGACACCATCGTCGCTATCTCTACCCCGCCCGGCATCTCGGGTATCGGCATCGTGCGGCTAAGCGGGCCGGAAGCGCTGGCCATCGCCGACCGCCTGTTCTCCCCCGCTGATTCCCGCAAGATCCCCTCGCGACAGCGGTCCTACACGCTCCTGTACGGGCGTGTCATGGACGGCGAGGAGGTCGTTGACGAAGCGCTACTCACAGTGATGCGCGCTCCCCGGACCTATACCACCCAGGACGTGGTGGAGTTCAACTGTCATGGAGGCCTGGTCCCGCTGCGGCGGACGTTGGAACTCTGCCTGCGGGAAGGCGCGCGGCTGGCCGATCCTGGGGAGTTCACCCGGCGGGCCTTCTATTTCGGCAGAATTGACCTGGCGCAGGCGGAGGCGGTGGCCGACCTGATCAACGCCCAGACCGAGGAGGCGGCCCAAGCCGCGCTCGGGCAACTTACCGGCCGGCTCTCCCAGCAGGTAGAGGGGGTGCGTGCCACCCTCACCTCGCTGCTGGCTCAGATAGAGGCGCAGATTGACTTCGGCGAGGATGACATTGACGCGCTCCCGCCCGCGGAAATGGCCACACGCTTGCAGGCTGTCCTGGCGGAGGTAACCACACTGCTGAAGACCGCCGAGCAGGGCAAGCTTCTCCGCCAGGGGGCGAAGGTGGCCCTCGTGGGGCGGCCCAACGTGGGCAAGTCCTCGC
>CALFVE010000346.1 GCA_937928475.1 uncultured bacterium
CAGCACCCAGTCGTAGGTATGAGGCACCTCACTTTGGGCTTGGAAGAGGTCCAGCAGGTATTCTCGCGTGATCGCCAGCGCACGAGTCTGGTTCACTCCCGGGTAACACGAGGCGTTGGTGGCCAGAAACTTTACCTCGGGTGAAAAGTCGTGCTTGATTTCGTAGGAGGAATCCGCGGGATCCTGCTTGTCCACCAGTAGAGTATTGTGCGCGATGCCGTTGCGCGTCCAGTGCACGTTGGTGTTTTCGTACTGCACGCAGTTGAGGTCGGGGTAGAGCAGTCGCCCGGCAGCGTGGAAGACAATAGACAACTTGTCGCGATGGTCGTGGCCGTAGCCCTTGGCCATCACCTGGAGCACGGCAGGAGACTCGGACAGCCAGTAGCCGGGTGACTCATCCGCCCGCAGCATGGCGAGGCCCGCCTCCGGATAAATGGTGCTGGGCGCCGGCGGAGGCTGGAGAGCCGCTGCGTCGAGGTCCTCCCCGTAGAACAGCGAGGGAACGTAGTCCTTGGCCTGGGCCAAAAACCAGGCATAGGCCGGGTCGTCACTGAGGTAATAAGCCAGTTCGAGAATTTCGGTCATCACGGTACCCGAACGCTCGTATTGACCGTTGACCAGATATACGTCCTCTTGCCTGGTGCGCAAGGGGCTGGCAGTGCTCCCATCGCCATAAGTGGCAACCCGGAACGAATTGGTTGTGGCGTTGATTCGCTCGCGCGGATACCCGAGCGCGAGGTACCCGTCAATCATCTTGCGGACGCTGGCGCCCTTGGCCGTCTCCGCGCCGTACAAATCCCGGCCGTCGTACAGGCGGGCGATGACGCAGAACTGCAGCGCTGGGCGGAGCACATTGACCACGGCGTACAGGTTGGCTTCATCCCAGATGGCGCCGTCGCGCAACATGGAATCGAGAACCGGATACAAGCCGCCGCGTGTCGGCCCGAACTGGCCGCCGTCGTCGCGCAGGCCCCATTCCACCAGCACCGCATCGTCAATGCAGTACCCGACCACGGCGGCGTGGTAATGAATAGGGAAGATCAAGTTGGGCGTGGTGGTCCACAGTTTCAGGCTGGAGACCCAGTAGTGGCCAAGTCGGCTGAAGAAGGTCTGGATCTCCTTACGTTCCGCCTCGGAGAGAACCGAGTGGATGAGATCGCAAATGCGCACCTCGTTGGTGCTCCAGTAGAAGTCCATATTGCCCTCGCGATGGCCGCCGGCGGCGATGTCGGCCTCGAGACTGGGCGTGCGGTAGCGGACGTAGCCCAGCAATTGGTTGCGGGCGGTTTCGGCGTAGCGAGGCTCGCCGGTCAGGGCGAAAATCAGGGCGGCGGCGTACCCCTCTCCCCGATCGGCGCGGCCTCGCAATTCCTCAAACTGCTGCTTGGCGACAGGAGACCGGGCGATCCGGTCCAGTACGCGCTGGCGTTCGGCCGCCGGGAAGAGGTAAGGGCGCTCCCGAGCGGCAGGGGCCGCCTGGGCGCTGATGGTCAAGAGGGCAAAGAAACCCAGCAGTGTCACGAAACAGACCGCTCTTGCCAGGGCCAGAGAGCCGATTGCTTCGAGGAGTTGCCACGATTCATGGGGGCCTCCTTGGGAAGCCAGGCTGGTCAGTGCGTAGTGTTCACGGTATTCGCTGCCCGCTCCCTTCCTCCCTCCGCGCCGCGAAACCAGCGACGAGTGCGGACTCTCGGCCGGGAAGAGAGGTGTAACCTGAGTGGAAGGAGAATTGCATAAGACCACTGTCCCTCGCAATACCTCGCCCTCGGCGGAAGGAGAGCCACCATGCACCCTCATCTGCTGGTCCACTATGGAATCGTGCTCTTCGGTGGGCTTCTGACGGTTCTGCCGCCACTGACAGCAGCGGAGGCGGAAGACATCAAGATCCAGTTGCCCGCCTCGGACCTGACCACCAGCCGGAAGGCCTTCGTCGTAACGGTGACGATACCCGAGGCGCTCGGCGGCGAAGCCACGGCAACGATGGAGTTGCGCCGCGCCGAGCCCGGACTCGCCACCGCTTCTGTCCTACGCTTCACCGAACCTTTGCCCCCGGTCGCTGGCCCGGGAGCCCGCACCTACCAGGTCAACCTCTCCGCTGCACCCTTGGCGGAGGGTGAATACAGCGGAACCTTGACAGTAGCAGTCGGAGAGGTGAAGCAGGCGACTGATTTCACGATGTTCCGCATGCCCGAAGGCCGCCCGCGGGACTTCCCGATTGGCATCTACGCGGTCCCCTTCGCCTTCAATCGAGACCCGGAGACCAAGCTACGGGTACCGGACAAGGAGCAGCAGTTGCGGCTCATCCGCGAGATGCGCGCGGCGGGACTGAACACCATCCAACAGCATATGCAGGGGATCGGCGAGTACAGTTGGACGATGGATCAGGCGGCGCGGGCAGGGATGCGCTTCATGCCTTCGACTAACACCAGCGCCGCGGCGCCACTTGACGCCGATACCAACGCGGTGTGGGCCAACGGAGAACTGGTGGCCTTGCCCGAATGGAAGCGCCACTGCTTCTTCACCCCTAAGGTGCGGGAAGCAGCGGCGGCCGATTTCATCCGCTGTGTCCGCGAGTACGTGGACCATCCCGCCTTCAGCGGCATGATTTATTACGGCGACGACATGGTGATGCCCACGAAGCAAGCGGAGGGCCCCACCCTACTCACCTGCTACTGTCCGCGCTGCCGGGAGGCCTTCAAGGCGCTGACCGGGCAAGAGCCCCCCGTCACCTACGAACCGAAAAGCGGCGTGGTGCCGGCGGATGACCTGCTTCTGCAGTGGATGAGGTTCCGCTGCGGCGAGGTCTATGGCGGCTTTCACCGGGAGATGGAGAAGGCGAAGAACACCGTGGACCCCTCGGTGGCTATCGGGCCGATACATGGCTGGTCGGAGCAGCCCTTTGTCAGGCTAGAGGTGGGAACTTACCCGCCCCTTTCTCAGACCACCACGGCGGTCTCCAGTTACACCTATCCGGATCTGCGTTCCCCGCGCATGGACTTCATCAGCCAGTATGAGATCGCCCGGATGGGCAACCGAGCGAAGGACGTCTGGATGCTGGGGCAACTGACCTTCGATGGAGTGTCCCCCGCCTGGCACATCTACCAGAACTACTGGAACATGATCGCCGCGGGCTACAAGATGATCGGGTACTTCGCCTGGATCGGTCTCGACATGGAGGGGATGCGGGCCCACGGCGGCTACCAGAATCCGCCCTTGACCGAGGAGCAACTGGACGAACTGGAGCGGCACGTCAAAGAGGGCATTAACGCGCTGACCCGCTGCAATCGGCACGCGCAGTGGATTCTGCCCACCGCTGGGCTCTGGTCGCCAGCCGACAGCCGCAACGCGGTGCTGTATTCCTTCACCACCGAAGCCTTTGACATACTGCCAGAGAACCGCGGCAAGCAGCACCAGGAAGCAATCACCCTGTTTTTGCGGGAGGCGCTGCGCCAGCATGTGCCTATGAAGGCGATTTGCGAGGAAGAAATCCGTGCCGGGATGTTGCAGAATCTCGATGCGCTCTGCCTATACGATGCGCGCGCCCTGCCCGATGACGTGGTGAAAATAGTGGAGGACTGGGCGGCCCAGGGCGGCAAGTTGTACGTGCACGACGAGGCCCGGCTCAAGCCGAAGGGAGCGCAACCGGCCTCGGTGGAAACCATGGTCCGCCTGATCGGCGACCGCACACGTTGTCCCGCACGCTTTGACAATCGGGACATCGTGCTGCGCGAACTGCAGGCCGGGGATGCCCGGTACTATCTGTTTGTCAACAACTATGCCGACCGCTACTGGGGCCTGCCCCACTACTACGGCACACCGGAACGCAACTACCAGAACTACGCCCTGGTAGCCAATGAGCCGGCGCGCGCAACGGTCAATTTCGCCGAACCGGGACGCTACTTGTTCGACATGGTGACCGGCGAGGCGGCGGGCAACACTGGCTCGCCCCTGAACCTCGAACTGGAGCCGTCCTGGGGCAAGGCGCTCGTCGCGCTGCCGGTGCCGCACGCTACGTTGCGGGTGACCGGGGTCGGCACCATGCGACAGGGAGGAGAGGCCCGCTACCGCCTGGAGATCGTGGGGCCGGATAATCAGCCGGTGCGCGGCGCCTTCACAGTCCGAGTGGAGGTGCGTACTCCCTCAGGGCGAGAAAGCCGCTACTCGTGCTACTTCGGCCTGAAGGATGGAGCCGGAGAGTTCCGGCTGCCCTTGGGGATCAACGACGAGACAGGCACCTGGACGCTTACCTTTGAGGGAGGATTTCCCCGAGCGCGGGCGACACAGCGGCTGGCGGTCACCGCCGGGCGGCCCCTGCCCGTCTTGCTTACCGCCGAGGCGTTGCCCACCGCCTGAACTGCGAGGCGGCTTCGGGCCGGCGGCAGGCGGAGGCCCATCTGTCTCGAGGTTCGCTTCCTAGTCGAGGTTTTCGATGGCCACCGTGGCCGCGCCCACCGTTTGCACCCCAGCGCGAGCGTTGCCGCCGACAATGTTGCCGCGAATTATGTTGCGGTCGCTTTCGCCGCGCTCCACAATGCCGTAGCCCTGGGCGGGCTCCTCTTTCTCCTTGACCTTGGTGCCGCAAATGTTGCCCATGACCACCGTGTCGGTGACGTTTTCGAGCGCGATTCCGGCATAGGCGCCCGGCTCAGAGAGGGAGTTATTCAGGCATATGTTGTTGGTGATGATATTGCGCCCCCCCTTGGTGGCCTGGATGCCGTTGCGCCCGTTCTCCCGGCAGACGTTGTTGCTCACCACGTTGAAACTGTCCCCGCCGTTGCCCAGGTCGCCGATGCCGTTGCCCCGGTTTTGCGAGAACTCGTTGCCGATGACCCGGAGGGCGGTGACGTCCGCGCAGAAGAAGAAGCCGTCGCCCAGATTGCCCCGGGCCAGGTTGTTGAGAAACTGGCTGCCCCGCACCGAGGTGCCGGGATGAAAGCCGTTGCCCCGGCAGTTCTCCACTACGCATTCGCGGATGAGGTTGTTGATGCCGTACTGATCGCTGATCCCGTCGGTGATCCAGTTGCGGACAATACAACGCTGCACGATGCCGTCGGCGGTCGAGGCCAGGTGGATGGCCGCCGTGGACCAGTCGGAGATAGGGGTAGGATTCTCGTCCAGATTGCCCTCTATGGTGAGGTCCTCGATGACGAACCGCCGGGTGTGATAGCGATAATCCCAGATGCGATACGCCTCGATGATGGGGTGGTGGTTGATAACGATGGCATTGCGTGCAACGGCGTAATCGCGCACCAGGCCGGTGTCGAGGGTCAAGGTGTTGCCCTCAATCTTGACAATCCGCGCATGGGTCATGTACCAGCCCGTGCGGTCGTCGTCGCGCAGCCCGATCTCATCGCCTAGCCGCAAGCCTGCGGTCGAGTCTACGGTAACCGTGGTCGCCTGCGCCGGCGCGTCAGCGGTGAGTTTGTGGATGACCTCCCTGCCCCGTGTCAAGACCGTCTCTGGACGCTGGCCACTGATCCTCAGATCGTCCCGCAAGACGATCGGGGCTCGCAGTACATAGGTAATAGGCTCCAGAACCACCTGTCCGCCCTCTTTGGGGAGGGAGTCAATGGCCTCCTGAATACCGCAAGTAGGCGAATCTGGGTTGAAGAAATCACGGGCATAGACCACAGGCTTATCGGCCCGAGTCGGCGCAGCAGTTAGGGAGAGGAGTACGAGCATTGCCACAGCCATGAGAATTGCTTCCTTCATTTCGTGTCCTCCGGCAGCCTGATTGGTGGACGCCTTTCGGCCGGGCACACCGCTGCGCGGCTGTTGACTGCGGGGCGCCTGTTCGCGGCTTGCGGGCGTGCCTCCTTCTCGGGAGCGACCTGCCCCGAGACAAAGGCAAGGGGGACCGGCCGGGGGAGAGACTATCGCCTCGTAGCTTCAGACGCGGGGAGTACCGGATCGCCCAGCAGGTCTACCGCCCGGCGCGTACCACCTGGAAGGGGATGGCAGGTAGAACGCCCACGGAGACGCGCTGTCTGGGCATCCCGGCAGAGCCGGCTGGCGGCCCGTCGGACGGTTCGGCGAAGGCCTCGACAAGCAGGTAGCCAGCTTCGCCCAGAGCGGCGCAGTTCGCGTCAGCCTTGAAGGTGAGCGCCACGCCGCCCGCCACGGTTCTCGTCGCCACCAGGCGCATGCCCGGAGGCGCAGCGCAGAGCGCGAACTCTAGCGCCGTCAGGGGAGTGCGCTGGCGATCGGGCAAGGTCGAGGGCGCAGTGAACCGCACCTCGGCGGTACCGCCCAGGGGTATGAGGACGGGCTGCCCCTGCGGCAGCGAGATGCCCGGCACCAGGGGACGCCAGACCGCTGGAACGGTGCGCACGCCGGTGACGGCCACCAGGAGTTCCTGCTGGGGGACCAGGTGCTGGTAGGCGAAGGCCTGCATCATCTCTTCAGCTGGTACCACCGGGCGGGTGACCACGGCGCCCCCGATCTGAGCGCGGCCCTCCAGGCGCAGCGGTGCCACCTGGAGCGGAACGTCAGCGACTGCGGTGAGCCTGACCTGCACGGAATCCTTGCCGCCGGGAATACGCGCGGGCCCCAGGACGACGCCGGGCGGAGCCTCTTTGAGCACGATATCTATGTCACCGTCAAAGCCGTCCTTGCGGATCGCGTGGACGGTGGCGGAGGCTGGTCGCCGGAAGGGCATGCTCAGGCTGGCGGGTGTGACGCGCAAGGCAAAGTCAGGCTGCGGCGGCCGCAGGTAGAACCGGTAGACATAGTCGTCGGCGCCGTGGTGCTGCACTTCGTACAGGCGCACCCGATAGGTCCCGTCAGCGAGGAGTTTGACGCGCAGGTAGGGGTCGGCGTGGTGGGTGAGCAACCCCATCTCGGCATCATCGTGGTCGTCGCTAACGGCGACGGTATTCCCGGCGGCGTCCACCACCCGCAGCGCCGCGTCGGCCGGCGAGCCCAGACGCCGCGCCCAGACCTCAGCGACCACTTCCTCGCCGGCGCGGCCCTCGAAGCCGTACACATCTACGTCGCCGGGGCGGTCAAAGCGGCCGTTCAGCACCTGGGGGATGGTCACTTGCTGAGGGTGAGCCGCGTCGTCGTTCGGCTCGCGTTCCGCAGACTCCGGGAAGGAATCTACCGCGTAGATGACTTTACTGGTCAAACCCGGGTCGGGGTTGACGGCAGCAAAGCGAAGGCGATCGCCGTCGGGCCTGGTATCCAAGGGCAGCGTCTGCGTGGGCAGGTTCCAGCCGGCGAGGGAGGCAACGGTAGGAGTGCCGGCCTGACCGCCCAGTGGGTAGAGGTGAGTAACGAAGGGCAGTTCGCCCACGCTAATGCGGTAGACGAAGTCCTCGCGCCCGCGGTAGAGCGCATCCCGAATCTCCAGGGTGTACTCGCCGTCTTGGGGAACCTGGTAGAAGAGCACAGGGTCCGGGTCGAAACGATAGTCGTCGTTGTAGCCAACTTCTTTGCCCTGGGCGTCGTAGAGCGCGACGACTGCCTGGAACCAGCCAGGCACGGCGTCGGCAAGGTAGGGGACCAGATGCCGGGCCTGTACGCGAACCAGCAGGCGCTGCCCGGCGCGGGCGCGGAGACGGTAGCGATCCACTTCGCCGGGCAGGATCTGCCCGTTCAAGACGGCAGGAAGGCCCACCGGCGCTGTCGCATTCCCAGGACTGATGACGTCCTCCTCGCGGACTTCCGGCAGGCGTCCCACCTGAAAGCACACGGGATTGGTGAGGCCGTTCGCGGTTACCAGCTGCAACTCCCGGTCGCCGGCTTCCGCGCCGGGGGCGATGTTGATCTCCATCTCCACCTGCTCGGCGATCTGGGCGTTGGGTTGCTTTTTGGGGTCAAACAGGCTGGCCCGCAGCCGGGCAATCTCGGCGGGGCTCTTCTCGTTCAGGTCCCATAGCCAGGGATGATCCGGCAGCGGAGGCGTGTCGCCGGCTTGTGCCCGCACCGCCGCCATCGTGCGGGCGTCCCACCCGAGCTTGACCATATTGCGCAGAAACAACCGGATTCTCCCCAGTTCTTGATTGTTCAAGGGCCGGATATGCTGGAGCACTCGCCCGGTTACGCCGCCGCCGGAGACGTGCACGTATTGCGGGTCGCGCAGGAACTGCCCGCCGACGGTGACCCGCACCACGCTCCCCTGCTTGCCGCCGGCGGGGTAGGCGTAGCCGAGATGGGGAGCGCCCTGGGCCCAAGCGCTGCTCCAGCAAGCGGCGAGCGCCGCCAGCAGCCAGCCCGCGGAACGAACCAGGTATCCCAGAGGCACGGAACGGTACATGACTTTGTTCGCCGCCTACATGATCTCCCGCAGTCGCCCGGTTCCCTTGGTCGGGTCTTCTTCTGTCGGCATGACCTTTAGGTCTAGACCTCGCGCGTTGGGCATGGGGCCGTCGGGGTCAATGCCCATCAGTTCGAGGATGCTGGCCAGCAGGTCGCGGGGATGAACCGGTCGCTGCGCCACGTGCTCGCCGGTGGCGTCCGAGGCTCCCACCACGCGCCCGCCTTTGAACCCACCCCCGGCGACCACGGCGCAGAAACACTCACCGTAGTGCCCGCGGCCGCCGTTCCAGGGCGGCTGCCAGTCTATGCGGGGCGTCCGCCCGAATTCTCCGCTCCACCATACGATGGTGGTGTCGAGCAGGCCGCGGTCGGAGAGGTCCTGCAGGAGCGTGGCCATGCCCCGATCCATCTCCGGCAGTTTCTGACGCATGGCCTGGAAATGCTGCTTGTGAGTGTCCCAGCCTCCGTAGTTGATGGTGACGAAAGGCACCCCGGCCTCCACCAGGCGGCGGGCCATCAGGCAAGACTGCCCGAAGGTGTTGCGACCGTAGCGGTCGCGGACCGCAGCCGGCTCTTGGGAGAGGTCGAACAGTTTTCCAGCCTCCCCCAGGATCATCTCGTAAGCTGCCTCCCGACAGGCGCCGACTTTCGCGAACTCCGAAGGGTTGCTCAGAACATGGGGAAGCAGATCCAAGGCCGCCAGCAGGTCGCGGCGGGCGCGTTGACGTTCGTCGGTCAGCGCCTCAGACACGATGCCCTCGACGACAAAGCGTTGCGCATTGGGGTTGCCGCCGGTGGCGAAGGGCTTGTAGCGTGGCCCCAGGAAACCGGCCTCGTCAAAGCGGCCTAGAGGCTCCGTCAGTACAATGTAAGGCGGGACCAGGCCGGTGTAGCCGCTATCGTAACCCTTGAACCGCGAAACGATGGCCCCCAGAGCGGGGTAGACCAGCCTGTCACCGGGTTGGTGGCCGGTCTGCACGATGTACGCCGCCGTCTCGTGGCCGTTGTTGCCGTGAGTCATGCTGCGGATGATGGCGTACTTGTCGGCCTGCTGGGCGAGCAGCGGTAGCAGTTCGCCGATGCGAATCCCCGGCACGTTGGTCGGAATCGGGTTGCTGAAGGGCCCGCAGTAGTTGTAGCCGGCTTCGGGCTTCGGGTCGAAGGTGTCAAGATGAGAGGGGCCGCCCCACAGCCAGATCTGGATGACCGATTTGGCCTTGGCCGGCGGCGCCGGCGCGGCAGCTTCCTGCGCCCACAGGCCGGTGCAGACCCCGAGCAGCAGCGCGGCGACCACCGCCGGGGCCCGCAGACGGATGCCAGCAACCATAGTTGCGATGCCCGCTGCAGTAGACATGGCTATTCCCCTGCCTCTTTGTAGCGGCGAAACCGCCTTCTCCAGGTGGTCTCAATGCCGGTACTGGAACTCGGTGCTGTTGATCAACGCCCAGGCCAGGTCGGTGGCCGCCTCACTCTCGCTGCGCCCGGGCGCCTGCCAGTAAGCCGCGGCCGCCGCCTCCTCGGCAGGCGTGGGGTCTCGGGACAGGAGGGTCAGGTAGATGCCCC
>CALFVE010000347.1 GCA_937928475.1 uncultured bacterium
CACGGGGAACTCCTGCAGGGGCCGATCTGCTACGCCAACTGGGGCGAGAACCTCGCCGACCGGCAGATCGCCAAGGTCCGTTGGTGGGCCGAAAACGGCCTCTCGGTGGACGTCTTCTGGATAGACGCCGGTTGGTACGGGGACGCTCCCTTCCAGGAAGATTCCACGGTTTTTAACAGCCAGTGGGCGCGTCAGGTCGGCAACTGGTTCCCCAACCCGAGCACGTATCCACAGGGGCTGGGTCCTGTAGGCGAGGCCGTGCACCAGGCGGGCATGAAATTTCTGCTCTGGGTCGAAACGGAGCGCGCCTGTGTCTGGAGCCGCCTCGCCCAGGAGCACCCCGACTGGATGCTCGGCCCCCTACACGACAACTGCTTGGTCAACCTGGGCCTCCCCGAGGCGCGCGAGAGCATCACCGACCTCATCTCCGGCCTCATCACGGAGGCTCACATTGATGTCTATCGGCAGGACTTCAACATGGCCGCCGCGCCCTTCTGGGAACAGGCCGATCCCCCCGACCGCGTCGGCATGAGCGAGATCCGGCATATCGAAGGGCTGTACAAATTCTGGGACGACCTCCTGGCCCGTCATCCGGGGCTGTACATTGACAACTGCGCCGGGGGTGGGCACCGCCTCGACCTGGAGACCATCTCCCGGAGCATCCCGCTCTGGCGCAGTGACTATCAGTGCTACCCCGGCTTTGACCCGCTGGGGATGCAGGCCCAGACCCACGGCTTGGCTCTCTGGGTTCCCCTGAGCGCCGGCTGCTTCGAGGGTACGAGCACCTACGGCGCCCGCAGTGCGATGGGACCGGCGGTGGTGCTCAGTTCCAACCAATTTGAGACGGAGCCGCCGCTGCCCTTTGAGCTCGAGTGGTTGCGCTCCGCCCTGGAGGAACTGCGAACGGCGCGCCCCTACTTCTACGGCGATTTCTATCCACTGCTCTCCTACAGCCTGGCCGAGGATGCCTGGTGTGCCTGGCAGTGGAATCGGCCCGACCTGGGGGAGGGAATGCTGGTAGCCTTCCGTCGCCAGAACAGTCCGTTCCCGGTCATGCAGGCGGCCTTGCGTGAACTAGACCCGGCGGCAACCTACGCGGTGCGCAACCAAGACACCGGTGAGGTGGTCACGGCTACCGGCGAGGAACTGATGACCAGTGGGATGCTGGTGACGATCGGGGACAGGCCAGGCTCCGCCCTCTTCTTCTACCGGCGCAGCGGGTAGGCTGCGAGCCTGCCCTCCGGCTGTCCTGGGCACGACAAGACGCAGGCTGGAAGCCTGCGCCACGCGGACCAGTGGTTGGCTCGGGCCGCGGGCATCGCAGGCGGGGCCCCACCCGAGAGGTGCACGCCTTGCCTCTCCGCTCTTCTCAGGCTATAATTCTGGGCCACGCGCGCACAGGGTCGCCCGACCCTCTTGCGTCGGGTGGATCGGCTCCAGGAGGCGCCTATGACCCAGCCTAGCGAACACTACCGTGGCCGGCTCTTCGTGGTGGAGGGCATTGACGGCTCGGGGAAGAGTACCCAGATCAACCTGCTTTACAAGTGGCTGCTTTCCCAGGGCTACAGCGCCTTCTTCTCCGAGTGGAACTCCTCGCCGCTGGTCAAGCGCACGACGCGCCGGGGCAAGTCGCGCCGGCTGCTTACTCCGCTGACCTTTTCGCTGATTCATGCCACCGACTTTGCCGATCGCACCGAACGCAACATTATCCCTCCGTTGCGGGCAGGCGCGGCGGTGCTAGCCGACCGGTACATCTACACGGCCTTTGCCCGTGACGTGGCGCGCGGCTGCGATCCGACGTGGATTCGCGAAGTGTATTCCTTTGCCGTCCAGCCCACGGTAGCCTTCTACTTTCGCGTGCCCCTGGAAATCGCCCTGGAGCGCCTGCTATCCGGTCGGCCCGAACTGAAGTGGTACGAGGCCGGCATGGACCTGGGCCTCTCCGACGACCCGGAGGAGTGCTTCGCCCTCTTCCAGGCGCGGATCCTGGAGCAGTACGATCGTCTCGCCGAGGAGTACCACCTCACCGTGATTGACGGCACGCTGCCGATCGGCGAACAACAGCGCCAGGTGCGCGACATCGTCCGCCCCCATCTCGAGGGGTTGCTCCGCCGGCCGGAAGATGCCTGGGTCACGGTCCCTGCCGGAGGTGAACTGTAGATGCGCCCGGAGTTCTACTGGGTGGGTATTCCCGGCCTGCAACTGGAAGACGAACTGCCCGGCAAACTCATCGTGCTCGAGGGCACGGACGGCGTCGGCCGCAGCACCCAGACCCGCCTCATCCGCAACTGGCTGGAGTCCTCCGGGCTGGCCGTCTACGACACCGGCCTCACCCGCAGCAATCTGGCCGGGCGGCACATCCAGGAGGCCAAAGAGGGCCACACGATGGGCCGCCGCACTCAATGCCTGTTTTATGCCACCGACTTCGCCGACCGCCTGGAGAATGAGATCGTCCCGGCCCTGCGCGCCGGTTACGTGGTGCTCACTGACCGCTACATCTATTCCCTGATGGCCCGCGCCGCCGTGCGCGGCGTGGAGCGCGACTGGCTGCGTCACCTCTACGGCTTCGCCCTCAAACCCGACCTGATCTTGTACCTGAGCATCTCCCTAGAGAAATTGCTTCCGCGCGTGCTGGCCAGCGGCGGCTTCGACTATTGGGAGTCGGGCATGGACTTCCTCGGCGAAAAGGACATGTACGAGGCCTTCGTCAAGTACCAGGGCGCCCTACTGGAGGAGTTCGCTCTGATGACGGAGGAATACGGCTTTACCGTGGTGGACGCCAACCGATCCATCAAGGCGGTCTTTGGGGATTTGCAAGAGCTGATTCAGCCCGTAGTCATGGATATGATCCCGGGGCAGGTAGTGTCAACCGAGTTCGCTGCCCAGGTCTTGCAGGCCGAAGAACCCCTCACCGATCGCCGCTCCGTCGCCGACACTCTCCGGGACTTTTTCTCCTCCCTGCTCGAGGATGCTTAGCCCGAGCCCGGCGGCACGGTGCAGGCAATCTTGCCTGTGTGCGCCTCTAGCTCTGCCAGCGCTTCTTGCAGGGCCTGTTCGAGTTGGGGGAAGTGCTGGGCGGCCAAGGGCAGATAGACCTTCCGCGTCGTCGCCAGGAAATCAGCCCTGCCCGCCGCTTCCCGACCGGCGGCACGCTGCAGGCCGTCTAGCCGGTCGCAGAGCCGCAGCAGTAGCGCCTCCCGTCCTGCTACCCGCGCTCGTTCGGCAGATACCTCCGGGGCCTCGCCCGGGGCCCGGGTAACCGCCTCCACCAGGGCCGCCACGCGACACCCGAAGGCGGCGGCGATCTCCGGCAAGCCGGTGGCGGTGTTCTCCACTACATCATGCAGGAGCGCCGCTACAATCAGCCCCGCCTGGCGACCTGCAAACCGCACCACCTGCTCGGCGACCCCTACTACATGCGCAAGCACGCTTGCCCCGTCGGCGCGTCGCTGCCCACGATGCCGAGCCTGCGCCCAGGCGCCGGCGGCCTCTACCTGCGCTTGCTCCGCTGCGCAGAGGTATGGCCGCAGGGAAGCGAGAAACTCACTCAAGCGGTCTTCGTCACTCATATCTGTATCTCGTGCAGTTGCTCAGGCAGCGGTGCTTTACCTGCTGCCCGAAAAGAAGTTTGTGGGCAGGTGAACCCTCATGAGCGAGGCCACGGCTCCTTTCGTCGGCGTGGACGTGGGCG
>CALFVE010000348.1 GCA_937928475.1 uncultured bacterium
ACGAGGAAAAACAAGGGCGTGGTGGACTGCGTGAGATGCCCCAGATCGGAACGAAACAAGCCTCGGGGCATCCCGAAAATCGCCCACAGCAACAGCAGCCAGGTCACGGTCTTGCTGAAGATGGCCGGGCGAGCCGTCGCCAGATACGTCAGTGCGGCCAGAACCGCCAGGCCCGGCAGCAAGTATTGCGCCACTACCGTCAGCCACCAGCCCAAATCATACAGCAGGCGCGGCAGCGAGGCCAGCCCGTTAAACTGCGCCAGGCCCCTGAGAAACAAATCCCCAGAGGCGAAAGAGGAGAAGAAGTAGGGCAGGGTCATGATGGTGCCGTGCTGCAGACTCTCGTGAAACAGTTGCAGCAGCATCGGCTTCCAGACGGGAAGCAGGGGCAGAGCCATGAGCACGGCTACCAGCAGCGCGCAGCCGCCGCAGAAAGCCGGCAGCGCCAGGGCCTGGCGCCAGGACCGCCGCTGGAAGCGCCCATGCAGCAGCAAGGTGACCAGAAAAGCAGCCAGGCCGGCTCCGGTGACATAGGTATCAAAGAAAAAAGCGGCGCCGGTGAGCACCCCGGCCCCAGCAACCGCCCGCGGGGAGTGGACTCGGCAGTGATGCAGCAGCAAAGTGGCCGCCAGCATCAGCAACAGAAAGAAGGGGCTGACCGAACCTTGGAAGTAAACAACCAGCGCCACCAGCAGCGCCAGCCAGGTGCGGCGCAGCAGGGTCTGCGCCAGCCCGAAGGCGGCCGCCCCGCCCCAGGCCTCCAGGATGACTTGGACGAGCAAGACGAAATCCGGACGCAGGCCGACCAGGCGGTAGACCAGCGCGGGCAAGTAGGCCTGGCCGGGCGGGTAGAGCAGCCAGAAATCCCGGTAGGGGAGTTCGCCTTGCAGCACACGCAAGCCGGCGTTGAGGTCCTCCGCCACATCGGCTGAGGCCTCGCTCGTGCGATACGAGGGGAGGCGCAGAGCAACCAGAAACAGAAAAAGGCTGACGGCAACCACCGCGCGGCGGAGGTTGGCTCGACCACAGGGACTTGGAGCGCCCACTGCTTCCGCCGAAGCCATGGACCTTCACCGCCCAGACCAGGAGCCGAGGATGCCATAGACGAAAGCCCCACCTTCGGAGGGCGAGGCAAGTTCCGCTGGTTGTCGGCGAGTTCAGCCACTACGAGCGCCGCCCCAGGTGACGGTCGCCGTCCAGCTTGCAGGCTCACGTCTCTCCGACCGTGATAGCCGGCAGCCCCCCGCTCAGGATCTGTCCAGCTTCAACCGCTTCATCAGCTGCCCGAGAATTTTGGCGCCTTGCCGCACCTGCTTGGGCTCGAGGAGCCAGCCTTTGTCCCCCGCTTTCTGCACATACTCCGCAAGCGTCAGCGCCTTTCCCTCCTGTGCCCACAGGTAATAAAGTTTGGCTGCTAGAGACAGATCAAACGCGTTATCGGAGATCTCCAGCACTGTCTCGGCTATGCTGGCCGCTCGCTCGATGTCCTTGCGGGGTTTTTCCTCGAGGCGTTCGAGAGCTCGTTCTATCGCTGGCCTCAGCACACGGTAATCATACCTGACCCCGGGAGAATCGTGTCCTGCGAAGCCCAGGTCAACTGTTGTCTCTGACTCGCTTATCAGGCCCCATTGAACCAAACTCCCAGCGGCGGCACGAACCGAGGGTGAATAGGGACCGTATAAGTGCGCCCTGTAGCCCGCATCCATTTTCATAGCTCGACTGACAAAGTAAGTCACCTTCTGCAGGAGAGTGCGGCCACTCATCAGCTTGCCTGCTCGCTCGGCACCCAACAGAACACCGACGACCAGTTGCTTCGTCGTCATTGCTGTCCCTCCCGGACGTCAGATTGGGTATCGTTGGGACGCCGATGGGACCATCGGCGGCTCGGGTCGTAGCCCAGGAAATCCCCAATCTTCTTGGCCCATTCTGTAACCCGGTGTTGCCTCCGCTGACGATTGGGCTCGTCTACCGGCGCGTACACGTAGACCATTTCTCGCCCTGTCAATTCTCCGTGACTGAAGAACTGGCTGATCTCCTCAAGCGGCCGCACCTCCGGCGGGTGCTGGTTGACGAGCACGTACAGGCGTTGCTTGTCTTCGGTAGCCACACTCGCGTCCCTGCCGCGCCAGGGTGATCTCGGGCTTCGGCTCTCGAAGATGACAAGGCTCGGCTCCTGGACAGAACATATGTTCGCAACCTCCCGCTCAACAGTAGCAGAATCCTCCGGCTCGCGCAATGGCCAACCAAACCTCTCCTGCAAAGTAGCGCATGCGTCTGAGGGGGCGCTGAACACTTCTTTCAACAGTCGCCGCTCGCGGAGCCGATTGCCGAGGTTACCAGCAACCCCGGAGGTGTCGCACAGCGCGCGCAGGAGCCGGGCGTCATCCCACCCCAGGTAACCCGTGTACCACTCGTCTTTCGGGTTATCCTTATAGGCGAATTGCTCGCACAGCTCCATGTTGCATTTGGCAGCCTCCAGCACGGCACGGCCAATCATGGCGTCAGTTATCCTGCGGATCCGGTGCTCGACGACGGTGCGGTAGTACACGTTCTTCGCCACAAGGCATTGCTCCAGCGCCTCAATGTCTTCCGCAGCCACTGCCAGGTATGCAACTGTCTCTCCATCAGGGTATTTTCGTGTTCCCCTTAGCAGCCGCTCCAGGTCGAAGAGGCCATAGCGCACACCGCAATAATAGGAGTCTCTGAGCAAGTAGTCCAGCATGTCCGCGTCAAGTTCGCTCGACACAATCTGCCGTTGCACGCTTTCGAACTTGATGTTGCGCAGATCAAGGATGTTGGTCACGGCCTCCAGCTCCGCCTCGTTGATGA
The DNA here is from genome assembly GCA_937928475.1 of uncultured bacterium. Lineage (GTDB taxonomy): Bacteria > Armatimonadota > Zipacnadia > Zipacnadales > Zipacnadaceae > Zipacnadum. Next base: position 2,830 of record CALFVE010000348.1, read on the forward strand.
CCTTCTCCTCCAACAGGACCCGACTGCATATGTCCAAAGTGACCCTCTCGTGCAGTTTGTGTAGCGACTCCTCCTCCGAGGTGATCCCCGACAAACGGCTGATTGCGGGCTCCAGCACGTGCGAGAAAGGAGCATGACCAAGGTCATGCACCAGCGCCGCCAACTGAACGTGCCGCTTCTCCTCCGCCTTCAGACCTACCTGGTCGGCAATCCGTCCCGCCAAGTGGTAGACCCCCAGCGAGTGTTCGAACCTGCTGTGCCGCGCACCCGGGTAAGCGTAGTGCGCGAGTGCCAGTTGCGACAGGCCTCGCAGCCGCTGGAAGACGGGATGGTTCACTATTCTTTCGCAGTTGCTGCCATCCTCAATCTCGATGAAACCGTGAACCGGGTCACGTATCTCCATGTGGTTGCCTCGTGGGCGGCACGGCTACCATCGCCCTCACCGGGATGACAATTCCATCTGCTGCAGGATCCGGCCCACTTCCCGCATCTTTTGCTGGTAGGTGGCCAGGTCTCCTTGCCGCAAGGCTGCGTCGCCCTCCGCAAAGACCTGGTTGGCCTGGCGGATCAGGTCCGCCAGGTTGCCGGCCGGCGCCGCCGGGGCAGGCGGAGAGGGTGGCGAGAGGGCCGCGCCGGGCAGGGTAGGCGCCGTCGTCACGCCTGCCGGGCCCGAGACCACGATCTTGCGCGGACCGCCGGCGGCCAGCTGCAAGTCCACACCGAACAGTTTCGCCAAGGCGCGGTCCAGGGTCGGCTCCATCACAATCTGCTCCCCGTGGGCGACAATCACCCGCTGCAACTGGGGCACCGCATTCTGCTCGGTGGCCACCAGGTACACCGGCTCCACGTACAGCATGTTCCCGTCAATAGGGATCAGCAGAGTGTTGCCCCGCACCACTCGCGAGCCGGCCTGGCTCCACAGGGTGAAAGCCTGGGAGATCTCTGTGTTCTGGTCAATCAGGCCCTCAAACTGCATCGGGCCCATCACTCCCTCCCCCTTGGGAAACTCGTAGACCACCAGCCGGCCGTAGTCCGGCTCGTCGCAGATCGCCGCCATCCAGGCCACCGCCACTCTTTCCTCCCGGCCCTTGAGCACGTAAGGCAGCATCACCAGGAACTGCGGCCGCTCCGCCCCCGGCAGTTGCATGACCACATAGTACGGCTCGGTGGGACGGGATTTGCCCTCGTAGACCTCCGGCGGTAGCGCCCATTGGTCCTCGCGGCTGAAGTAGGTGGTGGTGTCCTCGATGTGGTACAGCCCGTAGACTTTCGCCTGGGTTAGAAACTGCAGCAGCGGATAGCGCAGGTGCTTGCGTATCTCGGCGGGCATTTGCTCCCCGTCGGTATACAGGGAAGGGAAGATGCTGCGGTAGCACTGCACGACCGGGTCCTGCGGGTCCACCACGTAAAAGGTGGGAGTTCCCTCGTAAGCGTCCACCGTCACCTTGACCGAGTTACGCAGATAGTTGATGCCGGGCAGGTTCACCGCGTCCTGCGAGACCCGAGAGGCCAGGGTCGAATAGGGGTAGCGGCTGCTGCTGGTATAGGCATCGCAGATCCAGACCAGGCGGCCCTCGTGGACCACCAGGTACGGATCGGGGTCATAGATCATGAACGGGGCCAGGGCCTGCAGCATCTGTGGCAGGTAGCGGTTGAGCTGGATGCGGCTGTCGGGTTTGAGGTAAGCGGTCAGCAGGATCTGCAGGTCGGAGAAGCGGGCGGCAAAGGCCAGGCGGCGGAATAAACCTCCGATGGGCACCCCGCCTTGCCCCTGGTAGTGCACCCACACGTTCTGATCATGCCCGGCGGACTGGCCGCCCTCCGCCAAGGTGGGGTAGTCGAGCTCCGGCTGCTTGGTGTTGACCAATACATAAGGCACTTCTCCGGCCGGTTGCTTAACCAGCACACTGCTCGGAGCCGGGGCCGGCGCGGCGATAGGGGTTGCCCCTGGGGCCGACGGCTGGCTGGGCGCTGCTTCGCCGCGCGGGGCCACGGTCGGCGGTGAAGATACCAGTTCGATGAGCGGGGGCAGCGCCGAAGACATGTAATAGACGGCTGGCTGCTTGATCTCCATCTGGGCAACTGTGCTCTGCGGCGGCAGGCCGCTGACCCAGAAGACAGGCAGGCCCCGGCTGTCCGCCTCGTTGACCGGGGAGACCACCGCCCCGTAGCCGTGGGTGTAGATGAGGTGCCGGTTCTGCCAGTTATTGGAGGGCAGTTTGGTGTAGTCCAGTTGCCGCGCCGAGATCGAGACCTGCCGCAGTTCTCCCCCCACCTCATAGCGGTCCACGTCCACGCCGGGGAAACTGTAATAGGAGCGTAGCGTCTGGAGCATGTCGAAGGTAGTCTCTAGCGGGCGGTAGTCCCACAGGCGCACGCTTTTCAGCGTCTCTCGGCTGGCCTCTAGGCGCGGGGCCGAAATGTCCATCTTGACCTGGTAGGTGCTGCGCTGCACCCGCTCCAGATCGAAGGCCGCCCGCGTCGCCTTGATGTTGTGACGCAGGTAAGGCTCCTCCTTCTCCAGTTGATTGGGGATGACTACCAGCCGCTGAATCGCCTGGGGATAGATTGTCCCTCCCAGCAGGGAAAAGACGACCAGAATACCCAGGGACCAGCCCGCGTGCTTGAAGTCGCGCCGGCGAATGCTGGCCAGCACCACGCCCCCCGTAAGGATCGCCAACCCCAGCATAATCCACAGCACCGGCAGTTTAGCGTGCACATCGGCATACGAGGCGCCCCAAAAGACCTTGCCGGTATCCGAGTACAGCAGGTTGTACTGAGCCAGGCGGTAGCCGCAGGCCTTGAGGAACAGGGCCAGCGCTAGGAGGGAAAGCACGTGCCGGCGGGCCCAGGCGTTGGCATGAATGGTGTTGCCTACCAGGCGGATGTTCTCCTGGTACAGGTGGATCAGGGTCGCCGCAATCAGCGCGAAGACCACCATGTACATGGCGCTGCGGTACACATAGAGCACGAAAGGCAGCCGGAAGACGTAGAACCCCACGTCTTTGCCGAAGAGGGGATCGGTGGTGCCGAAGGGCACGGCGTGCGCCCACACCAGCGCGGGCAGGGCCTGGGCCGCCGCGTACAAGCCGGCGAAGAGGCCGCCGAGGAGGGTGAAGATGAGCAGCGCCCGGTCGGCGTAGCGCTCGATCTGCTCCCGGTCCTCCTCGGGCAGCAGGCGCTTGCCGATCAGGGTTACGTCCTGCGGCTGCTTGCGCCGCGCCAGGCGCACATTGAGCCAGAGCCAGACGCAGAAGAGGGCACCAACCGCCAGGCCCAACGCCACCTTGGTCCAAAACAACTTGACAAACACCGCCTGCTGGCCCACCGAGCCCATCCACAAGTAGTCAGTGTAGATGGTCAGCAGGCGCATCAGGCCCAGTACAATCAGCACCAGGCCGACCAGCCAGGCGAAAACGCGATTGGCTCTTGTCACGATCTCTCCTCCCGGTGTCTGATGGCGAGGCGACTAGCAGCGGCTTCCCGACCCCGCCACCATCGGCGTCTCGCCGGTGGCGCCTTTCTTGCATGTCCTGCGCGCCTAACTCCCGCCCCTGCCCGCGAGGGGCCGCTGCTCCCAGCCTCAAACCTGCTTCTAAGGGGAAGGCTCCTGGTCTCCCTCTTGCTCAGGAGAAGGCGGCTGCTCCGGGGGTGGGCCGGAAGCCTCGCCGTCCTCCGAGCGAATGCGCACCCCGCGCATCAGTTGCCGGAAGGTCTCTATCTCCTCTTTTTCATCCCGCGCCTCGCCCTCGCCGGTGACCACGCTGGGCTTGATCTCCGCCTGAGCCAGAACCTCCTCAGCGACATAAATGTGGGTGTCGCAGCGCAGGGCCAGGGCAATGCCGTCGCTGGGGCGCGCGTCCACCTCCACCACCTTGTCCCCCTGCCGCAGGGTAAGCAGTGCGTAGAAGGTGGTGTCCCGCAGATCGGTGATAGTCACCCGGTCAAGTTCCCAGTGCAGCGCCTTGATCAGCGAGGCCATCAGGTCGTGCGTGTAGGGCCGCGGTGGGGTTTCGCCGTGCAGTTCCATGGCAATCGCCTGCGCCTCAAAAATGCGAATCCAGATAGGCAAGAGCCGCTGCACCGGCGCGTCGCTCAGCAGCACCACCGCGGTGCCCTGCTCTATGTCCAGGGCCACTCTGTACACGAACATCTCTACCATGGGAAAGACGCCTCCCCACACTCGTGAAGCCTAATCGGCTCCTCCTTCTCCGTGAACAGCAGTTGTCCTGCTTGGGGGCGCAATTCCCCCCGCGCGCGGCTTCTCCTGCGGCCCGGCCCCGCGCCTCCCGGGCCGGTTTCGCCGCGTTCTAGGGATGCGCCTGCGGCGGTTGGCTCTCCACGCGCAGTCGCTCCACGAACGCCTCCAGGGGCTGCGGCCCCAGGTCCCCCTGCTCGCGGTGCCGCACCGCCACCGCCCCGCTGGCCGCCTCCCGGTCGCCCACCACCAGGATGTAGGGCAGGCGCAGCAGTTCGGCGTCCCGCACCTTGGCGCTCAAAGTTCCGCGTGACTCGTCCAGTTCCACGCGGAAGCCCTCCTCCCGCAGCCGCCGGTGCACCTCTCGCCCGTACTCCAGCGTCCGGTCGGTGATGGGCAGAATCCGCGCCTGCACCGGCGCCAGCCACACCGGAAAGGCCCCGGCATAGTGCTCGATCAGCACGCCCAGGAAGCGCTCAATCCCCGCCAGCACCACCCGATGGATCATCACCGCCCGGTGCTCTCGCCCGTCCTCCCCTATATAAGTAACATCGAAGCGCTCCGGAAGGTTGAAGTCGCACTGGATGGTCGGCCCCTGCCACAAGCGGCCGAGGGCGTCCCTCAGTTTGATGTCAATCTTGGGGCCGTAAAACGCTCCCTGGCCCTCGTCCACGTGGTACTCCAGGCCGGCGACCTCCAGGGCGTGGCGCAGCGCGGCCGTGGCCCTCTCCCAGATCTCCTCGCTCCCCATCGCCTTTTCCGGCCGCGTGGATAGGTCTATCTCGAAGTCGGAAAACCCGAAGACCGCCAGAATGTCTCGGGCAAAGGCCAGCACGCCCACTAACTCATCCGTCAGTTGCTCCGGCGTGCAGAAGATGTGCGCGTCGTCCTGGGTGAAGCCCCGCACCCGCAAGAGCCCGTGCAGCACCCCGCTGCGCTCATGGCGGTAGACTGTGCCCAACTCAAAAAAGCGCAGGGGCAGGTCCCGGTAAGAGCGCGTCTTGCTCTTGTACAGCAGGATATGCCCCGGGCAGTTCATCGGCTTGATGCCGTAGGCCACGCCCTCCACGTCCGTGTAGTACATCGGGTAGCCCTGCTGGGCGTGTCCCGAGGTCTCCCAGAGATCGGCGCGCGTGAGATGCGGGGTGCGCAGCAGTTGATAGCCTCGCCTCAAGTGCTGCTGCAGGGCATAGTCGCACACGATCTGCCGCAGCATGGCGCCGTTGGGCAGGTAATAGGGCAGACCGGCCCCCGCCTCCTCGAAAAACAGGAACAGTTCCAGTTCCCGCCCCAGCCGCCGGTGATCCCGCCGTTTGGCCTCCTCCAGGCGGTCGAGATGCGCCTGCAGCATCTTCGCCTCGGGATAGGCCGTGCCATAGATGCGCTGGAGGCTCTGCCGGTTCTCGTCCCCGCGCCAGTAGGAAGCGGCAATCGAGGTCAACTGGAAGGCCTTGATCCGTCCCGTGGAGGGCAGGTGCGGCCCCCGGCAGAGGTCCACAAAGTCGCCCATACGGTAAAGTGAAATGGCGCTGTCTTCCGGCAGTTCCTCGATCAGTTCCCGCTTGTAGGGGTTATCGGCGAAAATCTCTAGCGCCTGCTCGCGGGAGACCTCCTCCCGCTCGAAGGGCAGGTCGGCGCGAATGAGCCGATTCATCTCCGCCTGGATGCGCTCCAGGTCCTCGTCGCTGAAGGGTCGGTAGACGTCAAAGTCGTAGTAGAACCCGTCGCTGATCGGGGGGCCGATGGTGGGCTTGGCCTCGGGGAAGACCCGTAGCACGGCGGCCGCCATTACGTGGGAGGCGGAATGCCAGTACACCTCCCGCCCGGCCTCATCGTCGAAAGTGAGCACCGCAAAAGGCCCGCCCGTTTCCAGGGGACGATTCAGGTCCAGGGCTTGGCCGTTGAGTTGCACCGCTACCGCCGCCTGGGCCAGGCGACTGCCCAGGGACTGCGCTACCTGCAGGCCGGTAGTGCCCCGAGCAACTTCCAGGGCTGAGCCGTCGGGCAGCGCCAGCGTAATTTTGCTCATCGGGGCAACCTCCTTTAGCCGGGCGGGCCTCCCCCTCCGCG
>CALFVE010000349.1 GCA_937928475.1 uncultured bacterium
CGGTGTTCAACCTGCAGGGCGATCTCGTGGGCGAGGCCACGCAGGGGCTGGACACCTTCTATCCCAAGGTGAGTTGGGCGGAGCAGAACCCGGAGGGCTGGTGGGAGGCGCTGCGCGGCACTGTCCCCGCGGCCTTGGCGCAGGCGGGGTTGAGCGGCGAAGACATCAGCGCCTTGAGCGTGGACGGAACCTCCTGCACTGTCGTCTGCTGCCGGCGAGACGGGACCCTGGTGCGACCGGCGATCATGTGGATGGACCAGCGCGCCTTTGCCGAGGCGCGGCGAGTGACTCTGACTCAGGACCCAGTGCTGCAGTACGTCTCCGGTCATGAGTCGGCGGAATGGATGATCCCCAAGGCCTTGTGGCTCAAGGCCAACGAACCGCATGTTTACGAGGCCGCGGAACTGATTGTGGAGGGGCGGGACTGGCTGACCTTCCGGCTGACCGGGGAATGGGCCGCTTCCCTGTGCAGTGCCACCGCCAAGTGGAACTACGCACGTCCCGCGGGCGGCTATCCCCGCTCGTTGCTCGCCACTTTGGGCGCAGAGGAACTGCTGGACAAGTGGCCGCAGCAGGTGCTCCCCATGGGCGCCCGGGCAGGCGAGTTGTCGGCGCGGGCCGCTGAGGCCCTGGGGCTGCGACCGGGCACTCCTGTCGCCCAGGGGGGCATAGACGCCTACGCGGCCATGCTGGGCTCCGGCGTCGTGGAGCCCGGGCATATGGCCATGACCATGGCCAGCAGCACTTGCCACTTGGCGCTCTCCGACCGCCCCATCTTCGAGGCGCACGTCTGGGGACCTTACCCCGACGCCTTGCTGGAGGGAACCTGGGTGTTGGAGGGCGGGCAGACGGCAACCGGCTCCATTCTGACCTGGGTCGCCGAGAACTTCGCCAGCCGAGAGACCCTGGCTGCCCAGGCCGCCGGAGTGGACCCCTATGCCTACCTCGATGGTCAGGCTGCCCAGATACCCCCCGGCAGTGAGGGGCTGGTGCTCCTCGACTACTGGCAAGGCAACCGCACACCGTTGCGCGACCCCCTGGCTCGCGGAGCCATCTGGGGCCTCTCTCTGAAACACACCCTGGCTCACCTATGGCGGGCGGTGATGGAAGGCACCGCTCTCGGCAGTCGCCACATTATCGAAGACTTAGCCGAGGCCGGATTCACCGTCGAGGCTATTTACGCCTGCGGCACCGGTTCCCGGTCGGAACTGTGGCTGCAGATCCACGCCGATGTCACCGGCATACCGCTGTACCTGCCGGCTCATCCCCAAGAGGCCGCAGCCCTAGGCACTGCGATGTGCGCCGCCGTCGGCGCGGGGTTTTTCCCCGACCTCAAGGCCGCGGCGCAGGCGATGGCGCGGGTGTCCCGCCAGATCGAGCCCAATCCGGCCTACCACGCCTTCTATGAGGAGCACTACCGTCACTATATCGCCACCTACCCGGCCCTGCGCGACCTGATGCACGAGGTGGCGCGGGAAGAGTAGACCGCAGGCGACACCGCAAGAGGCACAGTGAGCGGCTCGGGCACAGGGAGGCGGGGCGGGGTCCTCAACGCCGACGGCGGGCTAGTCCGGCTCGTAGGTGAGCTCCTGGCCGGCGAGCAGAACGGTCGCTCCGGGAGGCACGTTCGCTCGCTTGAGGGCCTCAAAGAGGCCCGCGCGGCGCAGACGGTCGTGATAGTGGCGCGAAGCATCCCGCGTGGACAAGTCTGCCTGCCGCATGATCTGTTCCACTTCACTGCCCCGCACCTCAAACCGATCCGGGGCCAGGGGAAGGACTTGCAACGGCACTTCCGGCGCACGGGAAAGCTCCAGGTACATGGGCGCTCCCGCCGGGGGGGCTTTTACCTGGAGTTCCTGTAAGCGGCGGGCGGTAGCCTGAAGCAGTTGGGGGAGGCCCTCCCCGGTCATTGCCGAGATAGGGAAGCACGCATAGCCCTGCTTCTCCAGAGCCTCTCGCAGACGGGGGAGGTTTCTTCGCGCAGCCGGCAAGTCCATTTTGTTGAACACAACAATCTGAGGCAGAGCGCCCACCGCGGGGTCATACGCGGCCAACTCGGCGTTGATGGCAGCAAAGTCGCGGAGCGGGTCGCGACCCTCCACCGCCGCCGCGTCTACCACGTGCAGCAGCAATCGTGTCCGCCGAATATGCCGCAGGAATTGATCTCCTAGGCCTACTCCCTGGTGCGCCCCTGCGATGAGCCCGGGCATGTCCGCGGCGATGAACTCCGTCTCCTCGTCGAGGCGCACCACCCCCAGTTGAGGCTCGCGGGTGGTAAAGGGGTAAGCCGCAATCTCGGGGTGCGCCGCTGAGATGCGGCTGAGCAGCGAGGACTTGCCGGCGTTAGGCATGCCCACGATCCCCACGTCAGCCAGCAACTGCAACTCCAGGCGCAGCCGCCGCTCCTCCCCCGGCAGACCGCGCTCATAGATGCGGGGGGCCTGACGGGTGGCGGTGGCGAAACGGACATTGCCACGACCGCCTCGGCCTCCGCGAGCGACCAGCAAGGTCTGTCCGGGCTGAACCAGGTCGGCCAGGCGCTCCCCGCTGTCGGCGTCGTAGACTACCGTGCCCATCGGGACTCGGATCACCAGGTCCTCGCCGGCCTTGCCGGTCCGCTGCTTGGAGCCGCCCGGCGCGCCGTCTGCTGCCACGTACGTTGACCGGTAGGTGAAATCGAGAAGCGTCCGCATCTGGCCGTCAGCGCGCAGGAGCACGCTGCCGCCGTCGCCGCCGTCGCCGC
>CALFVE010000350.1 GCA_937928475.1 uncultured bacterium
GACGTGCTCATTGTCGGTTCCCTGGCGATTGATTCGGTCACTACCCCCTTCGGCCAGCGGGAGGAAGCCTGGGGCGGAGCCGGACTGTATGCGGCCGCGGCGGCTTCCCTGCTCGCGCCGGTGCACCTGGTCGGCGTGATCGGCGACGACTTTCCCGGAGAGGCGCTAGAGATCCTGGAGCGGCGCGGCGTCAACCTGGCCGGCGTCGAGCGCGTCCGGGGCGGCAAGTCCTTCCGCTGGGTAGGCGAGTATAACTTCGCCATGGATAGCGCCACAACTCGCGACACCCAACTTAACGTATTCGCCGACTTCAACCCGCGGGTCCCCGAAGTCGCCCGCCACGCTGAGTTTGTCTTCCTCGCCAACATTACCCCCGCCTTGCAGTTGCAGGTGCTCGACCAGGTGGCTGCGCCCCAACTTACACTGTGCGACACTATGAACTACTGGATTGAGAACGCCCGGGAGGATCTGTTCCAGGTGCTGGCCCGCGTAGACGGCGCAGCGATGAACGATGCGGAGATTCGCCAACTCACGGGGACGCCGAACCTCTGCCGCGCTGCCGCCCAGGTTCTGGAGATGGGCCCGCGCTTCGTGCTGCTCAAGAAGGGGGAATACGGCGCCTCCCTGATCACGCGCGAGGGGCATTTCGCGCTGCCCTGCTATCCGCTGCCCAGCGTCTTTGACCCCACGGGCGCGGGGGACAGTTTCGCCGGCGGCTTCATCGGCTTCCTGGCCTGGCTCGGCTCCACCGAGGAGCCAGCGCTTCGCCAGGCGCTGGCCATCGGCACCGTGACCGCCTCGGCCTGCGTGGAGGACTTCTCCTGGGACGCGCTCTTGCGGCTGACGCCGCACGAACTCTACCGGCGCTACGAGGAGTTGCGGGAGATGGTCCGGCTGGAGCCGTGCCCGCTAAGGGGAGTCGGTGGTCGGTAGTCGGTGGTCGCTGGTCGAGAACGGGGGCCGCGGCGTTGTGGGTGAAGCGGACGGGGCCCCCAGACAAGCGAGGAACGCAGCGCCCGATCTGGGCTGAAGGTGGGACCAAGACCCCACCTGCGGCTCCTGCCTTCCTCCTCCCGACTCTGAATCACCGGCCAGCAACTAACCACGAGCGACTACCGACCACCGACCACCGACTAGCAACTGCACCGGAGGTGCTGCCATGCCTGACATCATCTGCCTCGGCGAGCCTATCGTTGACATGGTGGCGATGGAACCCAGTCCCGACTTGGTGAGCGCCCTGCACTTCACCAAGGCGGCGGGCGGCGCGCCGCTCAACGTCGCCGCCGCTGCCGCCAGATTGGGCGCCAGCGCCGGGGTCATCTGCAAGGCGGGGGGCGATCACTTCGGCGACTTCCTGCGCCGCACCCTCGAGGCGATCGGCGTGGACCTAGAGCATTTCCTCCAGGACCCCGAGTATCCCACCCAACTCGCCTTCGTCGCCAAGGACGAAAACGGCGTCCCCGATTTCGCCTTCCACGTCAAGCGCAGCGCCGATACTATGCTGGAGGTGGAAGAGATTGATGCCGAGTATATCGCCGAGGGGCTGATCTTCCATTTCGGCACCATCACCCTCATCCACGAGCCGGTGCGCTCGGCGACCCGCGAGGCCTTGCGCCTCGCCCAGGAGCAGGGGCTGCTCATCAGCCTCGACCCCAACTTCCGCCCCAGCCTCTGGCCCCGCCCCGACGAGGCCTTGCGGACAATGCTGAGCGTGGTGCCCGAATGTGACGTGCTCAAGGTCAGCGAGGAGGAACTGCGCTTTATCACCGCTGAGGAGGACCTGGAAGCCGGCGCGCGGACCGCCGCCGAGATGGGGCCGGAACTGATCCTGGTGACCCGCGGGCCGGAAGGGGCCTTCTTCTATCGCGAGGACGGCATCAGCGGGATGGTGCCGGGCTTTACCGTCAACGTGGTGGACACGGTCGGCTGCGGCGACACCTTTGTGGCGGCGATCCTGGCTCAACTGGTGGAGGCGGAGCAAGACCTGGAGGAACTGACGCAGAGCCAACTGTACGAGATGGTCCGGTTCGCCAACGCGGCGGCGCTGACCGCCACCGGGCCCGGGGTGATGGGCAGCCTCCCCACGTGGGAGCAGGTGGAGAAACTACTGCACGGCTGAGGCCAGGGCAGGCTGCCCCCGGAAAACATCACGCACATCTACCCGGCCCGCGGCTCTCCGCGCCGCGGGCAGGCCCACTGCCTGGAGGTTCACGAACCGGCTTCCAGCGGGCGGTCCCCCAGGCCGTAGATCCGGCCCGTCTCGGCGTCCACCGCCCATGTCTGCCCCCACTCCCTCAGCTCTCCCTTGCCCTCCGCCCCCGGCCGCTTCCCGCTGACCCGCACCGGATACGCAAAGACCCCGTGCGGCGCCACCCGGCAGCGATTGGTCAGGCCCCCCACCACCACCCGAGAGTCCTGCAGCCCGGCGGGAAGAGCCTTGGTCATCATCTCGCGCACCTGCTCCGCGCTGATCCGCGGCGCTTGCGGCGGGGGCACTTCCTTCAGGCTTACGCGCTTGGTGAGCACCTCGCCGGTGGTCGCATCCACCATGTACGGGATCGCGAAGAACGCCAACCTCCTCCGATCCAGGGGCATCCCCCGGTTGTCCGGCGGGGGGGAGTCGTCCGGCATCTTGTAGCCTTCGAGAACTACCTGGTACACTGGCTGGCCCGGCAGCGAACTAGGGGTGCCGCCCGTGAGCAGG
>CALFVE010000351.1 GCA_937928475.1 uncultured bacterium
CTGGCAACTCTCCGGTTGGCACCCGAATTTCTGGATTCCGGAGAAGACCGGGGAGAAGAGCCTCAAACTATATCCCAATGTGCCCCCGATTCCGGCACGCGTGCCCGGGTCGGTGCAGAGGGCGCTGCACGAGGCTGGCCTGCTCCCTGACTGGAACCAGAGCGTGCGTTCACGCGAATGCGAGTGGGTGGAGAATCGGCACTGGGTCTTCGAGACGACCCTGCCGGCGGAGTGGACGGCGCAACCCGGTCGCAAGATACTGCGCTGCGAGGGCCTGGACTACCAGGGTATGGTCCTGGTCAACCAGAAGCGGGCCGGGGAGTTCCGCGGTACCTTCACGCCACATGAGTTTGACCTCACCGACCTGCTCGGCGAGGGCGAAAACCGCCTGGCCATCGTGTTCACCGACAACCCTCGATATCTGGGGCAGTTCGGGTACACGTCCCGGATTCGCGAGCCCAAGGAGCGGTTCAACTACATCTGGGACTGGTGCCCCCGCCTGGTGCAGGTGGGCATCTGGGATGCGCTCTCCCTGGAGGTGCGTGACGGAGACGCCATCGCCGCCTTGCGCGCTTTCACCGACTATGACGCCGCTAGCGGGCGTGGCTCTGTCACTATTGAGGCCGGCTGCGACCTTTTGGAGGCTCGCGGACTGGAGATCATCGTGCAAGGTCAACAGGCCGAGGTGGCCCACGTCGTGGTCCCGGTCTCCGAGGTGGTCAATACCGAAGTGGCCGTACCTGGCACACTCGTGCCTTGGCAGCCCAATGGCTGTGGTGAGCAGACCCTCTACCTGCTGCGCTGTCGGCTGCTCGGCGAGGAGCGCAAGGTACTGGATGAGGAAGCCTTGATTGTCGGCTTCCGGCGGATCGAGTGGAAGCCATGCCAGGACGCTCCCGAGGGGGCCGAGCCGTGGATCTGCTCTGTCAACGGCCAGGACCTATTCTTGCAAGGCGCGAACTGGGTGCCCATCCGCCCCAACTTCGCCGACGTTACCGAGGAGGAATACCGCCAGCGGCTGACTCTGTACCGGGACCTGGGTTTCAACCTCCTGCGGGTCTGGGGCGGAGCGGTGCTAGAGAAGGAGTGCTTTTACCGGCTATGCGACGAACTGGGGCTGCTGGTGTGGCAGGAGTTCCCGCTGTCCTCTTCGGGCGCGGACAACTGGCCACCGGAGGAGCCGAAGGTCATCGCCGAGTGGACGCGCATCGCCGAGAGTTATGTCCGTCGCCGGCAGCACCATCCCTCGCTGTTGCTCTGGTGTGGGGGGAATGAACTCCAGGGAGGAGAAGACGGGAGCAAGGCGGGCATCGGCCGGCCGATTGATGGCACCCACCCGATGATGGTGGCGCTGGGAGAGGTGGTCAGGCGTCTCGACCCCACCCGCCGGTTCATCCCTACCTCCTCAACCGGCCCGCGCTTCATGGCCGACCCTGCGGAGTTCGGGCAGGGACTGCACCACGACGTGCACGGCCCCTGGAACTGGTCCGGCCCGCTGCCGGGCTGGTTCGAGTACTGGGACGGCGACGATGCGCTCTTCCGTTCGGAGACAGGGATGCCTGGTGCGGAGGACGCCGACCTTATCCGGCAGTACGGCGGCGATCGGGCGCTTCCGGGGGACCGCAGCAATCCGTTCTGGATGCACACCGGGGGGTGGTGGATCCAGTGGGATGACTACCTGGCCGAGGGAGGCGATCCGGAAGACCTGGAGGCGTTCGTGACCTGGAGCCAGGCGCGCCAAGCGACGGCGCTCGCTTATGCGGCGCGAGCCTGCAAGCGGCGCTTCCCCCGCTGTGGCGGGTTCGTCGTCTGGATGGGGCACGACTGCTACCCCTGCCCGACAAACACGGCGGTAATTGACTTCCTGGGCCGCCCCAAGCCGGCGGCGCTGGCGCTGGGGCAGGTGTTTCGGGAAAGCGCTCGGAGTGGCGAGTGACCGGGAAAGAGGGGCAGAGCCTTCTTCCGCTCATCTTTCTGTGAATCGCCACTGCGCGGGACAGCGAAAAGAGGCTTTGTGCCCACTTTCATCCTCAGTCATTCGGCGCGGATTCCTCTGCCTCTAAATAAAACAAGTTGAAGAGAAATTGGCGCCAGCGGCGGATCCAGGCCTTCCACACCGTCACCTCATTTACCGCCTCAAACTGGTTGTTCTTCCAGTTCTCATCCGTGAGCAGCGAACCGATGACCCCGCGCCCGATAGGGAACTGCTCGTCAAAGCGCTCGACGGGGGCCCAGGCGCCGCTGCACATCAGCGCCCAGTTGCCCCGACCGCCCAAGAGTGGGGAGGCATCGAGCATGAAGGTGCCCACGTTGCAGCGGATGCGCACCGGCGTGCCGTTGGCGGTGCCCACGAAATCCGCCCGCGCCTTGTCCACTCGGGGGTTGTTCCCCAGCCCCAGGGCCTTGATCAGGTCACAGTAGTAAGCCCCCGGGCGGGGGAGCTGCTGCACCTTCTCCAGGCGCACGTCAGGCACTTGCTGCTGGAGCGCCGGCAGGAGGAACTGGCGGGCGGCCTCCCCCGCGGGGATATACGGGGTCATAATGTTGAAGGTCCCCGGCGGAGCGGAGAAGGCGCCGGTGAGGCCGTCGGGACTCTGCACCTTCCAGGTAAAATACCCCGGCACCATCTCGGAGCGGAACACTCGCCCCTCCCATTTCCACCCCTCGGGCAGCAGCATCCGGTAGGCATTCTCCGTCGGCTCCAGGAAGCGCTGCAGCTTAGGCCGGGCGATGGCTTGGCAGGAGGCCAGCGCGGCGTCAATGTCGGCCTGAGCGGCCGCGGCGTATTCGGTGCGCACCTGGGCGCCGATCACGTAACTAGTGTTGTTGTCTTGGCGGCAGAGCCAGCGCTCCTTCAGCGAGCCGCGGTTGCTGGTGGAGGTGAAGGCAAGTTCCCACTCATCCGGCTTGCCGGTGGCGCGGGGCGTCACCGTGACGCCGCTGAGTTCCTTGAAGACGGTGGCGAGTTCCTGAGCGGTCTTCTCCGGCGGCTGCTTGCTGCGCAGGAACCAGAGCACGGGTTGAGTCCAGCACACCCCTACGGTCTGGTCGCCATCGAGCGCGATGAAAGTGTTCCCTATGCTGCCGGTGCCCATCTCCCAGTCCTCGGGGATGTCAATGCTCAAGCCGGCGATGGGGTTGAGGTAAGTGACGCGAGGCACGGGCGCCTGCGCAAGTACAGGGAGGCAGAGGCAGGCGAGGGAGGTGGCAGTGAGCGCGCAGCGGCACAGTCGCATCGGACAACGCCGCTTTGTGGCCCTGCACGAGGGCCGGAAGTCGTGCACTGCTGAGGCTGAGGATTCGCCGTCGGCGGGGTATTTCCTGCGCGGCCGAAGAGACTAGGGGGCGCGTTCTTAAGGCGGCGAAGTCAGCCGGGGTCAGGCAGGCTTACGCCGGCGCATCTGCTCCAGCCCGCGGCGGAGCAGGCCACGAGCAAGGGTCTGGTAGGGGATATTGTGCTCCGCCGCGACTTCCTTGAGTTCGCGGATCAGGCTTGGCTCTAGGCGCAGGTTGACCTGCTTCTTCGGCTCGGGGCGGAAGTCGAGGATGAGGTCTTCTGCCGGCCCCATGTCGAACTCCTCGGGATCGTGCTGATCCCAGAAGGCTAGTTCTTCGTCTTGAGATTTGAAGGCTGGAATCTTCCTCATTTCCGCACCTCAAAGGCGGTCATCACACGGGCCGTATGTGTACCTTCGACCGCCATGACTATCTTCAGAAGGCGTCCGCCCTCCGTGCGCCCCCTGAGCCAGTACCGCCTCTCCCCCTCGGTCTCTCCCAATCGGCGGACCGGTGGTTGTTGCGCCATGACCTGCGCCACTTCCTCCCACTCAACCTGGTGCTTCACTCGCATGTGCCGCTTCGCTTTGCGGGTCGCATAGAAGTCGGTTAGGCGCACGAGCCCTCCCGCCTCAGGAAGTATACACGACGACTATACGATTCGTCAACTATCTCCGATAAGTGGGAGAATCACAGCTCCTCCGGTCCGCCGATCCTGCCGAGCACCGCGCTCGCGGCGGTGATCGCGGGGCTAGCGAGGTAGACCTCGCTGGTGGGGTGGCCCATGCGGCCGACGAAGTTGCGGTTGGTCGTGGCGATGGCGCGTTCTCCCGCCGCCAGGCAGCCGCTGTGCCCGCCCAGGCACGGCCCGCAGGTCGGCGTGCTCACCAGGCACCCCGCCTCCAGCAGCGTCTCGATGATCCCCTCCCGCAGGGCTTGTAGTTGAATCTCGACGCTGCCGGGGAAGACCAGGCACCGCACGCCCGGCGCCACCTTGCGCCCTTTCAGGATTTGCGCGGCGACGCGCAGGTCCTCCAGGCGCCCGTTGGTGCAGGCGCCAATGACCGCCTGGTGGATCGTCACCTCACCGACCTCGGAGAGGCCGCGCGTGTTCTCCGGCAGGTGCGGGAAGGCTACCTGCGGCTCGATGTCGGCGGCGTCCCACTCATAGACCTCGACGTAATCGGCGTCGGGATCACTGGTGAAGACTTGGAAGTCACGGGTGGCTCGGGGCCGCACCCAGTCGAGGGTCGTCTGGTCGGGGGCAATGATCCCGGTCTTGCCGCCGGCCTCGATGGCCATGTTGCAGATGGTGAAGCGCCCGGCCATATCCAGAGACTCGATGACCGGCCCGGCGAATTCCATCGCCCGGTAGCGGGCGCCGTCCACGCCGATCTTGCCGATAGTGTAGAGAATGAGGTCCTTGCCGCTGACCCAGGGCCGCAGGGTGCCGGTGAAGACGAGCTTCATGCTCTCGGGCACGCGGAACCAGGACTCGCCCAGGGCCATGCCCGCGGCGGCGTCGGTGGAGCCTACGCCGGTGGCGAAGGCGCCCAGCGCGCCGTAAGTGCAGGTGTGCGAGTCGGCGCCGATGATCACCTCGCCCGGCAGGGCCAGACCCGTGTCGGGCACGATGAGGTGCTCGATGCCGCCGCCCTGGGCCTCGTAGAAGTGGCGGAGGCCCTGCTCGTGGGCGAAGTCGCGGAGCAGTTTGGTGTTCTGGGCCGACTGGATGTCCTTGTTCGGCGTGTTGTGATCGGCGACCAGCACGACCCGCTCGGGGTCAAAGACCCGCGTGGCGCCCATCTGGCGCAGCTCACGGATGGCGATGGGCGCGGTGATGTCGTTGGCGAGCACCAGGCTGAGTTTGCACGTGACGAAGTCGCCCGGCTTGACGGAATCAAGTCCGGCTGCATGGGCGAGGATCTTTTCGGTGAGGGTCATAGAAGGCTCCTTGGCTGGCCCGATGTAGGGGCGGCAGTTACGTCTGCCGCCCGATGAAGATGAAGTAGGGGCGGCAGTTACGCCTGCCGCCCGTGACCGCTACGCCCCATCAGACAGCCAAGCGTATGGATACCGTTCCCATCTGTCAACCAACCCCTTGCGAACGGGATTATTGACGACGTATTCGCACGTCCGGCCCAGCCCCTCCCCGGACCGGATGACGTGGTCATAGAAACTCCGCTGCCAGAGAGGCTCGGGATGCTCAGCTCTGGTTGCGTAGTGAATCCGTTGCCGGAAGAGGCGAATACACTCCGCGACCCCGACACCACCCCTGGGTATCGAAAGCACCACGTGGAGGTGGTCGGGCATGAGGCAGAAGGCGTGGAGTTCCACATGCTTATCTTCGGCGGTTCGGCGGAGAAGGCTGATCACAGTCTCCGACAAGCACTGGCCGGGACCGAAGAGAGTGGCGCGATCCTTGGTGCAGAGAATCACGTGAATGGGATGGCCATAGCCATGGTACACCGACGGGTCAAGGCGCGGCCGTGCGCGCCGAGCGGGAAGCGATGCGTCATTCATATGGCGGCGGTCCTCAAGCGCGTGCGACGGACAACGGGCGGCAGGCGTAGCTGCCGCCCCTACGGGCGGAACCGAGCGGGCAGCAGGCGTAGCTGCTGCCCCTACGAAAAGAAATGCAGCGGCATGCCGATTCCTGCAAAAGCCGCCTCGCCCACCGCTTCGTTCAGCGTCGGATGGCCGTGGATGGTGTCGGCTACGTCTTGCATCGTCAATTGGCGCTGCACGGCCAGGGCGACCTCAGCGATTAGTTCCGTTGCCTTGGGGCCGACGATGGTGCCGCCGATCAGGCGGCCCGAAGCAGCGTCGGCAATGAGTTTGACAAAGCCCTCGCGCTCATTGAGCACCGTGGCCTTAGCCAGGGCGCTGAAGGGGAACTTGCCGATGGTCACCTCGCGGTCCTGCTCCCGCGCTTCGTGCTCCCGAATCCCAACCGAGGCGACCTCCGGCACGGTGTAGATGCCGGAGGGGACGCAGTCCAGGCAGACGTGGCTCTCCTGCCCGAGAGCGCTGTCCACGGCGGCCATCCCCTCATGTGAAGACAGGTGCGCCAAGCCGATCCCGCGCAAGCAGTCGCCCGCCGCGTAGATGCTGGGCACGCTCGTCTGCAGCGCTTGGTTGACGGTGATGCGCCCGCGGTCCATTGCCACGCCGACCTCCTCCAGGCCCAGGCCCGCGGTCGCGGCGCGCCGGCCTACCGCCATCAGCACCATCTCCGCCTCCACCGCCTGACACTCCCCCTCGCACTCAAAGACCACTCGCTTGCCTGCGGCGGTGTCCTCGACCTCCTGCACCTTGGAGCCGACGGCGATCTTCACGCCGCGTCGCGACAGGGCTTTCGCCAAGACCTCGGAGGCTTCGGGGTCTTCGGTGGGCAGGATGCGGGGAAGCATCTCGATCACGGTGACTTTAGTGCCGAAGCCGGAGTAGATGTAAGCAAACTCCAGGCCAATGGCCCCGCCGCCGATAATCGCTAGGCTCGCCGGCGGGCCGGGGAGGCTCACCGCGTTGTCGCTGGTCATCAGGCGCGGGTCGTCGAGGCTGCACATGGGGAGGCAGATCGGCTCGGAGCCGCTGCAGACCAGGATTCTGCCCGCCTCCAACTCGAGGAGGCCGCTCTCGGTCTGCACCGCGACGCTGTGCGGTCCGGCCACCATCCCGAAGCCGCGGAAGATCTGTACCTCGCGCTTGGCGAGCAAGAACTCGATGCCAGAGACCAGTTGCCGGACGACGCGGTCCTTGTAAGCGCGGACCTTGTCCAGGTCCACCTGGGGCTCGCCGAAAGTGATCCCGAAGCGCTTGCCCTCCCTCGCCATATCCAGCATCTCGACACAGTGAATTAGCGCCTTGGAGGGGATGCAGCCGACGTTGAGGCAGGTGCCACCGAGATACCTTTTCTCCACCACGGCGGTCTTGGCCCCGCGCAGGGCTGCCCACAGGCCGGCGACGTAGCCGGCGGGGCCGCCGCCGATGATGACGAGGTCGAACTTGGTGTCGGACATGGCAGTGTGCTTCCTCCCTTGCGCAGGGGCTGGACTTCTCCCTGCCCGTCTCTTGGCGCGGCTTTGGGGTCACGCCTGACAGCAGCCGACTGCAAAAACGGCGGCGCCAGAAGCAGAAGGCTCCTATGCGCCGCCGGAGGAGACTACTCTGGTGGACCCGGGGAGGATCGAACTCCCGACCTTCTGAATGCCATTCAGACGCGCTCCCAGCTGCGCCACGGGCCCACCTGCGGAGCATTATAGCGAGTGCTGCCCCGGTTCGTCAACCGTGTCGGTCGGCTTCGCCCTATGGCCGCATTTCGCGGAGGCTAGCCAGGGCCGGCAAGGGTGCGTACCCTATTTGGGGAAGGCGGGCCGGTTTCGGCGCGTCCCGCGGACGCGCCTCGGCCGGCCCCTCCGTGGGGTAGACCGCACCCCCTGCCCTGCTTGCTGTGGGAGCACGTAACCCATCGCTGGGAGGGGAAAGGAGGGCGCAACGGCAGCCCGCCTCCCAACGGTAGCGGGCAGCGCGGTGATCGCTGTTCCTTTTCTCTCGTTTCCAGGCAGTACCGGCGGGCGAGGCGCACGTTGCCGCTGGGCGGAAGCGAATGCTATACTGCGCAGGACATGCACGGGACGTACTGGATCTACACCATGGGCTGCCAGATGAATGAGCGGGACTCCGAGACGCTGGCGGGGCTGCTGCAAGCGGAAGGCTACCGCCCGGTCGGCAATCCGGCGGAGGCCGATGTGCTGCTGCTCAATACCTGCGCGGTGCGGGAGAAGCCAGAGCATAAGGTCTTCTCCCTGTTGGGGGAGATGCTGCGGCACAAACGGGAACGGCCGGGGACCGTGATTGGGGTCTGCGGCTGCGTAGCGCAGGTGCAAGCGGAGGCAATCCGGGTTGCCGCTCCCCAAGTGGACCTAATCATCGGGCCGCGCAACTACGCGGACCTGCCGGCGCTGCTGGCTGCGGTCCGCTCAGCGTCACCGGCCTCCTCGGCCGCCGCCTGTGTGGCCCTCGACTCGGACCGCAGCATTCCCGAGGGACTTCCCGCGGCCCGCACAAACACAGTCACCGCCTACGTCAACATCACGTACGGCTGCAACAACTACTGCGCCTATTGTATCGTTCCGTATGCGCGAGGGCCTCTGCAGAGTCGGCGGCCGGAGGACATTCTCCGCGAGGTCCAGGGCCTGTTGGACGCCGGCTATCGGCAGATCACGCTCCTGGGCCAGAACGTGAACGCATACGGGCAGGACCTGGACGGCGCGGTGGACTTCCCCGAACTGCTCTACCGGGTGGACGCGCTCTGCCGGGGCCAGCGGGTTCGCTTTACCACCTCGCACCCCAAAGACTTCTCCCCGCGCCTGATTGAGGCCATGCGCGATCTGCCCTCCGTGTGCGAGTGGTTGCACCTGCCGCTGCAGGCGGGGGACGATGAGGTGCTGGCGCGGATGGGCCGGGGGTACACGGCAAGCCGGTACCGCGAGATCGTGGCGGAAGCGCGAGAGCAGATTCCCGGCCTCGCCCTCTCGACGGACGTAATGGTGGGCTTCCCCGGGGAAACGGAGGCCCAGTTCGAAAACACCTATCGGCTGATGGAGGAGATCCGCTTCGACCAGGCTTTCACCTTCAAGTTCTCGCCGCGCTCGGGGACAGCGGCGGCGAGCATGGGCGACGCGGTGCCGGAGCCGGTCAAGCAGGCGCGCCTGCAGCGACTGGCGGAGATGGTGGCGCGTGTGGCGCGCGAACGGAACCGCGAGCAGTTGGGGCAGGAGTTTGAGGTGCTGGTGGAGGAAGAGCGCCCCAAGTCACCCGGGCAGGTACGGGGCAGGACCCGGGGGAACCGCCTGTTTATCCTGCCGGGCAGTCCGGAACTCATCGGAAGGATGGTAAGGGCCCGGGCGGAGGAGGCGTATCTGTGGGGGTTCAAAGGGCGCGCCGTTCTACCCGTCGGTTGACGGTGTGACCGTGAACGATCTTATCGCCTGGGATCAAGCCGCCACCCTTTGGATAAACCAGCACCACCATGTGGTTCTCGATGCGCTTCTCCTCCCGGTCTCTTACTTCGGGGAGGCGGGCGTGGGCTGGATCGCCATTATGCTGGCACTGCTGATCTTCGGGAAGCGGCGCGAGCGGCTGCTGACCTTGGTTTGTCTCGCTGGACTGCTGCTGACCGAGTTCGCCTGGATGCCACTTTTCCGGCAGTACGCCTTTCGGCCCCGGCCCTATACCTACTTGCCAGGGGTTCGGCTGTTGGGTGTTCCTTGGGCGTTCACCTCCTTCCCTTCCGGCCACGCGCACCTGTGGGCGCAGGCCACCATCTTCTACGGCCGGGCGTACCGCCGCTGGCTCTGGCCGCTGATTGTGCTCTCGGCGCTCACTTGCTACTCGCGGCCCTACGTCGGAGCGCACCACGTACTGGACGTGGTGGCGGGACTGGGTCTCGGCGGTGTGATGGGGCTGGTGGAGGTGGCGGTGGCGGCGAGGCTGGGGCTGATGGGGGAGGCGCGAGGCGCGAGGGGGGAAGAGTCGCGAGTCGCGAAGCGCGGGGCGCGAGGGGGGGAGGGGGAGACAGTCAGTCAGCCACTGGGGAACTGTGTCGGCAACTCCGAGGGTGAAGTACAGGAGGAAGAAGCCGACTAGCCCTCGGCTTCGTACCAGGTGACGAACTGGGCGACCCCCTCGCGCAGGTCGGTGTGCGGCTGCCAGGCGAGGAGACGGCGGGCCCTCTCGATACTGGCGCAGGTGCAGGCAACTTCTCCCGCTGCCGGCGGCTCGAAGTGAAGCCTGGCCCGGCGGCCCGTCGCCTCCTCCAGAAGCCCCACCAACTCCTGCACCGTGGTCGCCACGCCGCTCCCGATGTTGAGGACTGCGCCAACCCTCGCCGCTTGCTCCCCTTGGTCGCCGAGGGCTGCCTGGATAGCCGCTACCGCATCGGCGACGTAGGTGAAGTCGCGCGCCGCTGTGCCGTCTCCGTAGATCGGCAACGCCTCCTCGGCGAGCAGCGCGCGGGCGAACTTGGCCACGGCCAGGTCAGGCCTCATGCGCGGTCCGTAGACGGTGAAGAGGCGCAGACAGACCACGGGCAGGTCGTAGAGGCCGTGAAAAGTGCGGCAGTACAGTTCCCCGGCGTACTTGGCCACAGCGTAGGGCGAGAGGGGAGAGGGCGGCTGATCCTCCTCGAAGGGCAACAGCCCGGCTCCGTAGACCGAGGAGGAAGAGGTGTAGACGAAGCGAGAAACCCCGGCCCGCGCCGAGACAGCGAGCAGCCCGATGGTGCCCTGTACGTTGACCTGCGCGTAGCCGAGGGGATCGGCGAGCGAGGCGCGCACGCCGGGACGGGCAGCCAGATGTGCGACCGCCTCCGGTTGGTGCTCCTCGAATAGGCGCGCCAGCAGGCCCTGGTCGCGCACGTCGCCCTCGACCAGGCGGAAGGCCTCGGACTGCAGCGCCGCCGCGAGGTTGCGCCGCTTGCGAGCGGGCGAGTAGTAGGGATCAAAGTTGTCCAGGCCCACGACCCGCTGCCCGGCGGCGAGCAAGGCCTCGCACAGGTGCGAGCCGATGAACCCGGCGGCCCCGGTTACCAGGACGGTAGAGCGGCTCATCTTGATTGACCAGCGGACCTCCGCAAGCCGCTTACCGCGACCAAGAAGTAACGCGGCTGCCGGTCCCTTACGGCCGCGGCCACCTCAGTTTCCCCCGACAACGATCACTTCGCCCGGCGCAGTTTCGCCGCCGCCTCGCCCCCGTTGAGCAGGTAGAGCAGCGGCAGAGGGCGATCCACGCCCTCGATGAAGGCCAAGCGCGCCTGCCAAGGCGTGACCGACAGGACATTGGCCAGGTCCATCCAGTACTCCAGGCGCGCCGGCTTGAGGCCCCAGATCATATGGAAGTGGTTGGCCGGCGCGTACTGCTTATACTCCACCATGCTGGCGTACTTGGGCGTGACCAGGGTGTGCGGCCAGGTGACGTTGGTGAGGTTGATGAGCGCGTCCACCAGTTCACGCGGTGGCAACACCGTTACCGCCTCGTCCCAGATGAGCGAGAAGAGGTTGCTGTCGGCGCTGTAGGCCATGCGCCCAGCGATGCCCTCGATCCCCGCGGGCGACACGAAGGTTACCGAGTTGCCCCCGCCGGGGAAGTAATAGTCCTCGGCGGGCGGCATGTAGATGTTAGCCATGATCTCCTCGATCGGTGTCCCGGGCAGGGCGGCCCAGTCGAAGGCGGCGCTGCCCGAGTTGTCTCCGTCCACCAGGCCCTTCTGGCGCCACAGCGCGTCGGGGTCCACCTCGGTCAAGCCCAGTTCAGTGAGTTTCTGCTCCAGTTCCCAGGGTTCCCAGACCTTGCGGAAGTCCATGAACAGCGGCGGGTTCCCGCCGGTGAGCCAGGTGAAGGCGAGCATGGTGAGCAGGCCCTGGGTATCGGCCTCCGTAGCGAACGGCACCGGCGGTTTCGGGCCGTTGTGGTCGAAGGTGGAATTGAGCATGGACTCCATTACGTCGAGGATCGGCAGGGGAATGCCGCGGCGGTCCGAGCCCCACTCCAGTTGATTCATGAAGCCGCCGCCGACCGCGTTGAGGTCCTTGAGCAGGTCGCGGACGATTAGGTACATCGCCAGGCCCTGGTCGAACTTCCGGCTCTCCTCCTCACCGGCGATCTCCAGCCGCGGGCCCACCATCTTCTCGCACCAGGCCCGCAGGGCCTTTAGTTCCTCGGCGTCGTAGGCGCCTTTGCTGAGCATGTCGGCCAGCAGTTTCATGTCCAAACGGGTGATCTCCAGGCCGAAGGTGCGGCGGGTGGGGATAATGTGGGAGAGCGCGGTTTCCATGCCCATGCTGTCGTGGCCGAAAACCACCACGCGGCGGCCTTTGAGACCTACGCGAGTGAGGGCGGCGTAGCACCAGTCCACCAGGGCCTCGGCGGTGGCCGGCGTCATCTCCGGGTTCATGCCGGTATCGGGCCAGGTGCCGACGTTGATGTGCACCAGTTTGCCGTATTGGCTGAGCGCGCCGCTGGCCGCATGGGTGAAGACCACCCCGGGCTTAGGGCCCGAGTTGCCGCAGGTGAGGTTGATCGGCGTATCCTCAGGGAATTGAGCGAGGAGGGAGATCAGCGAAAGTTGCGGGAAAGCCCAGGTATCGGGGACACAGACGAGTATATCCACTCCCTCTGCCTGGAATTGGCGGGCGACCATGTCGGCTTGCTTCTCGCCGTCCACCAGCGTCGGCGCGTAGACGATCGGCACCGGCGAACCGTCGGGAAGCTTGACGCGCTCCGCCAGCAGGTCGGCGGTCATGCCGATGATATTGGCGGCGCGGGTTCGGGACTGCTGGTCAATGCGGGGGTCCCCAGTGGCGAACACTCCGATGGTTGGCGTATTGGGCACGGCAGGTGAGTCATCGGGAAGGCGCTTGGCAGGCATAAAATCTTTCCTCCAGATGTCCCTGGGAATGAATGGTGAGTGGAATAGTTCGCCCAAACAGACGAAGTTCCTTCCCTGGGCCATGGAAAGCGGGCGGGGAGCGTGGGGCTCCCCGCCCGCCAAGTGAGGCACTCCGCTGCCTCGGGCGCTAGGCCCCGGCCAGGCGGTCTATGCGGCGGATGCAGTGGTTGTTGTTGTCCACCACCCACAGGCTGCCCGAGGGGTCGAGGTCCATGCCTTGATCATTGAACTGGAACCGAGCACCGGCTCCCGAGCCGTCCAGGTAGCCGGAGCCCCCTTTGGTGATGTCCTCCACCGTCCAGGAGGCCGCATTGGTGGGGTCGGCCCCGGTGAGGCGCACCTGGCGCACCCGGTCGCTGCTCCCGTCCTTGACGTAGCAGACTGTGCCGGCCCTGTTTACCAAACAGGCCGGATTGGACATGCCGGCGATGGCGATATCGGTGACCGTGCCGTCGGCGGCGCGCCGGTGCAGAGCATCGCCCGTGTCTTCGATCACAAAGGCGTTGCCGAAGTCATCCACCGTGCAGTCGTCGGCGTCAGTCAGCGTGACATTCACCACCACTTGATACTGGGCGGCGGTGGCGGTGCGGGGATCCGCGCCGGGTTCCAACCGCAGGCAGTAGAGTCGGTCCCTGCCCGTATCCGCTACCCAGACTCCGTTGCTGAGGTCCGCGTCGAGGCCATTGGGGGTGCTGAGATCGAGGTTGTCGCCGGTGGTGGCATCGGGATCTGCTCCTGCGCCAGCGATGGTGGTCACGCTGGTGGTGGTGTTGTCGGTCGGGTCCCGCACGATCCGGTAGACCCGGTCCGCGGTCCCGCCGCAGGTTAGGTACACAATCTGGCTGGTGGGGGTGGAGTTGGCGAAGTCAAGGGCTACGTCGTACGGGGCATCCAAGTTGCTGCCCAAGTCCGGCACGGTGCGCACGACCCCGCTGGGCAGCAGTTCTCGCAGAGCATCGTTGCCGGCGTCGGCGATCAGGACGCTCCCGTCCGCCGCGACGCAGAGGCCTTCGGGGTTGTGGAACCGGGCCACATGAGCGGGGCCATCCGAGAAGCCCCATACGCCGGTCCCCGCCACCGTGGTAACCCAGCAGCCGCCGCCGGGCTGGGGATAGTTGCCG